>JAZRVE010000116.1:0-6251 GCA_045598975.1 Eubacteriales bacterium | reverse complement strand
ATCGTCGGAATTGTTCGTCACGATTTGAAAAAGTCGGCCGGCTGAAAAGATTTCAGTCTTCAGTTTTCAGTTTTCAGAGAAACGCGCAACACGTTATTTCGGAGTCAAGAGGGGCTTTTTTGCGAAAAAAAGCCCCTCTTTGTCAAAAAGAACGTTGAGGCTTCCGCCTCAAGCTCCGACGCGGCGGGGCTTTTTTGCAAAAAAGCACCCCACGACCCCGAAAAAACATGTTTGGCTTATTTCTTGAAAATCATCTTACCTGTCCCCTCGTTCTGCGCGGCAAAGGCGTTGCATACGGCCCCGATCTGCTCATTTGAGCCGGTGACCATCAGCACCACGTCGCCGCATACGACGCCGCCCGCGTTCTGCGCACCGGTGCAGATCCATTTATACAGGTCGTTGCCGTCGAGCATCCGCCGGAGCAGGTCTTCCCCGCTCACGCCGTCCGCCGTGCGGACAATGGCGCACTCATAGGTGGACGGCTGAATCTCCGCACAGGAGACGTACGCTTCTTTGATCTCTTTTTTCGCGTCTTCCGCCGACAGGCCGAGATAGTACGTCGCGTGGTATTCTTTTGTCGTAAAGTCCAGCTTCATCGGGTCGGGAAGCGTTTTCAGATACTTCATATCCTCCCCGAGCGTGGCGTACGCCGCGGTGATCTTATCGGGCAATTTTCCCTCCGTCTTTCCCGTCGTCCCGCCCGGCTCCCTGCCGCAGGCGCAAAGCAAAAACAGGGTCGAAATCAAAAGCAAAATGGTTGCGATTCGTTTCATGATTCGTTCTCCTTTTTTCTTTTAGTATATCACGTTTATAGAAAATATGACGGGTTTCGCGGAAAAATATGACGATGGATCGTAGGGCGGGGGCTCTGCTCCCGCCGTATGAGTCGGCATTGTTTTGGCGGCAGGGGTACTCCCACCCTACCTGAAAGTAAAAAAAACGCCGCGTTTCGCGGCTTTTTTTCATTCTCATTTACTCCGAGACGACGCTGACGAACTTCTTGCCTTCAGCCTTGCGCTCGAACTTGACCTTGCCATCCACCAGAGCGAACAGGGTGTCATCACTGCCGATGCCCACGCCCGTGCCGGGATGAACGTTGGTACCTCTCTGGCGGACGATGATGTTGCCGGCCAGAACTGCCTGACCGTCACTCTTCTTCACGCCGAGACGCTGCGCATTGGAATCACGGCCGTTCTTGGTCGAACCAACGCCTTTTTTATGTGCAAAATATTGCAGACTAAGCTTAATCATCTCTTTACCCTCCGTTTTCAAATTTCGCTTGGAACAGAATCGATATCACAGTCAATTTCTTCGACATCCAGGTACTCGTAATACTCTTCAAGCATATCGTTCAGTTGCAGATAGTAACTGTAGATCAGGCCGCTGATCGCGTACTGACGCGGGCTGTTATCCTCATACTCGGGCAAGGCCGAACGAACGACCACCTGCAAATCCGCCGTCTCATCGCTCATCTTGAAATCGACGTCCGATCCCCATACCGTTTCCACGGTATTGATGATGAGCATGGTCATCGCCGAAAGCGCGGCGCAGACGATGTCCCGTCCCGCTTCGTCAAATCCGGCGTGTCCCGTCTCGCGGAATCCGTAATACGTGTCCCCGCTCTTGAAAAATACGACTTTTACCATAGAACCGATTAACCGACGGTGATCTTCTGGATCTCAACCTTGGTGTAAGGCTGTCTGTGACCGATCTTCTTCTTCTCGTTCTTCTTGGACTTGTACTTCAGAATGTAGATATTCTTGTTCTTGCCGTTCTTCAGAACCTTAGCCGTGACAGCAGCACCGGCAACGGTGGGCTTACCTGCAACAAACGTGTCACCGGAAACGGCGCACACTTCGTCAAACGTAACGGTTTCGCCTTCCTCGGCTACGAGCTTCTCAACGAAGAGCACGTCGCCTTCGGAAACTTTGTACTGCTTTCCGCCTGTTTTAATAATAGCAAACACGAAAAGCACCTCTCTTTCTTTTATGACTCGCTGATGGGGCAACGCATAGCGTTTTTAGGGGCCCGAAAAATCATGCGGCAGTATATTTTATCATGGAAGAACCTGTTTGTCAAGAATTTTTGCCTATTTTTCAGAAAAATCTTCTTCGGTTGGCATCTGTCGGATGGTTTTTTCCAGAATACCGGCGATCACCCAGAAAAGCGGCGTGACGAACGCGATGGAAAAGCTGAAGAAGATATGACCGAGGTAGCCGGCGCACGCGCCGATCAACGGAATGACGGCAGGACAGCGGCCGGCGGCGCGATAGGCGCGGATGGCCAGCAAGACAAGGAACGCGACGTACAGCGCAAGGCCGACGAGACCCGAGTGAACGCCGATCTGCAAGAAGTCATTGTGCGCGAGGTCATACATGGCACCGCCCACCAGGAAGCGCGGGTTATATTCGTAGGTAAACGTCCCGGGGCCCTTGCCGAAGATCGGAGATTCACCGATCATCGTAAAGCACGCTTTCCAGGCATGACCACGTCCGCTACCGGCATCGTCGGAGAGGCGGAAGTGGAGAAGCTCATGCGCTTCAAACAGCAGGGGATTTCCGCCCTGATAGAAGAAGAGGAAGACCATGCCCGCCACAATCAGCACGGCGAGAGAGAGTGTCAAAATCTTTCTCATCTTGGCAGGGCTCCACTCGGGGAAGCGGACGAACCGATCGAGCAGATAGGCACCGCCGCCGAGAAGAGCAACCAGCACCAGCATCAGAAGAGCGACTTTGCCGAACGCAAAGCCGATGCCGTCACGTCCCGGTCTGACCGCGGACGAAAAGGCAAGCACCACGCATAAGACGGCAAGACCGCGAAGGGTCCGGACAACGCGCTCTTTTCTGTCAAGCAGAAGAGGAAACAGTGCCAAGGCCGCCAGTGCCAAGCCCACCTTTCCGCTGTCCACGTCCGCGTAGAGCAGGACGAGAAGCAGAAGCGAAGCACTGACAAGGCAGGTATACCGCCATTTTTTCTCCCTCACCAGCACATAGCCGGCGAAGAGGAGCGGAACGACCGTGGCGGCATAACCGCCCACGCAGTCGATATTGCCGAGGGTGGACAGGAACAGAGAGTCCCAGTAAATGATCCCGCTCGGATAGAACAGGTTGATTCCGAACAGCTGAGCGATAGCCGGAGCGGAAAAGATCAGAGCCGATACGGCCAGACCGCGCAGGTACCGTTTGGAATACTCCCCGAAGAAGGAGATCAGCAAAAAGGCAACGCCGTAGAGGAAAATGTGATACAGGCCCTCGGTACGGATGCCGTTCATGGACTCATAACGGCGGGTACCGACCCACAGGACGTTGAATTCATAGCCCTTTGCCGCAAATGCGCAGACGATCTGCCAGAGCAGATAGCTCATCAGCAGAATCTGAGGGAGCGAAAACAGCGGTTTTTCCCCGGGGATCTTCAGCTCCCGACGGTTCCGGAGCACATTCTCATCGCAGAAGCAGACGAAAAGAAGCACAACGCATGCCACCAGGAACGCAATGGTGAGCACACGGAATGTGACCGTCTTCACATCGGTCAGATTGGAATACCAGTAATTGTCGAACAGGAAAAACTTATAGCTCCCGTCGCTGGTGAGCCGGTTGGTGATATTCAGCATGAACAGCGGGAACAGGATCAGTATGGCAAAGGCATACACGCTCGCCGCCGTCTCCCACAGACGGGATTTCGGCTTTTTCAGCAACAGTTCGGGCGTTACCTCCATGCCGACCGGCATGGAGGTGAGCGGTCCTTTCTTGACCTGAGTTTTTTTTGTTGTCTTATTCATAACATTCTCCAAACCAAAGAATTGATACAGAGTTGATTATATCATGTTTTTTCTCTTTTGTCAATTGCCACATTTTTTGAAAAATGCCCAAAAAAGTTTTCAGTTTTCGATTTTCGGTTTTCGGTTTTCGGTTTTCGGTTTTCAGAAAGAGAGCGGGGGATGCCCGACAAACGAAAAAGGCACCTCGCGGTGCCTTTTTTCGTTTTATGCGATTCTCTTATTTTGCTGATTTTTTCTTTTTGTAGAGGACGTAGCCGCCCGCGCCGCCGCCCGCTACCACAACGGCAGTCGGAATGACGATAGCCGGCCAGATCGGCTTATCTTTTTCGGGGATATCCGGATCTTCGGGAGCTTGCGCCTTGACAATCGAGAAATTCTCCGTCAGGGTGCCCGCGTAGTTGCCGCAGAGCGTGACCGTAACAGTCGCCTTGCCGGCCTCCGTATTGTCCTGATAGGTCACCGTGTAATCGGTGCCGAGAGTAAGCGTCTGACTGCCGTCCTTCACCGTGACAGTCGGGGTGATCGGCTCGCCCGTCCACTCCTTACTGCCGAGCTTTTCCAGTGCTTCGGCACCGAGCGTCTTCGGGTCGATGATGAACGTCGCCTCTGTCACGCCGCTGTAATCGCCCGCCATTGTGACCGTGACAGTCGCCTTACCGGCATTTACGTTATCGCGATAGGACAACGTATACTCCTTGCCTTCGGTAAGCGTCTTGACTCCGTCCTTTACCGTAACGGTCGGGGTGATCGGCGAACCCGTATAGGTCTGTCTTGCAATCGGCTCTACCGTGACGTTCGACGCGCCCTTGGCACTGATCGTGAAAGAAACCTCAGCCGTGCCGGTGTAATTGCCGATGAAGGTGACGGTGGCCGTCGCCGTGCCGGCGGCTGTATTGTTCTGATACGTTACCGTATAATCGGTATCGGGAACGAGCGTCTTTTCGCCGTCCTTGACCGTCAGAGCCGGCGTGACGGGCGTGCCTGTAAACGGCACTGCGTCAATCGGCTGAACGGCCTCGGCTGTCAGCGTCTTGGGAACGATGGCAAAGGTCTTTCTGACGATGCCGCTGTAATCCCCCGTAAAGGAGATCGTGACCGTTGCCGTGCCCACGTCGGTATTGTTCAGATAGGAAATCATATAATCGGTATCCTCTTTCAACGTCCGTACGCCGTCGCGGACTCTGACGGTCGGGATGATCGGAGAGCCGGTATATTCCTGATCCTCGATCGGCATGACCTGACCGGATTTCGTGCCGCCGGGTTCCGGTTGCCTGTCAACGGAGAGCACGAGGCGATTCGTCAAGAGCTGAACGCTCAGCCCCGTCACGTCGGAAGCAAAATACCCTGCATCCGCCGCCGTGCCGTTGGTGGTGATCGCTACGGGAGCGTCCTCAGTCGGAGCCGTCTCCGTTGTGATACGGATATCCATACCGGAGGCGGGAGCCGGAACGTCCACACCCGTGCCGATTGTCAGGATGGCACCGTTTGCGAGATAGAGGTTATTTACCGTGGAAGTCCCGCTCAGAGTATTCGATACGACTTTCGCGACCTTGCCGACGAACGCGCGGGATGCCGTGTCCATATAGACACCGCCGCCGAGGCTGCCTGCCTTATTGCCGGAAATCGTCACCGTCTCGATACCGAGAACGTCAGCATTGTAGATACCGCCGCCGAATTTGGTCGCCGTGCAGTTCGTGATCGTGATGCCGTTTGCCAGCGTGACGGTATTATGGTCTCCCGTACCGCTCCACGCTTCATTATAGACAGCACCGCCGCAGGAATCTGCCGTTCCCTCGGCCTTGCAGTTCAGAATCTTACCGCCGGCCGCTTCAAAACGGGCACCGTCGCAGTTGTAAACCGCGCCGCCGAGTTCGGCTGTACAGCCGTCGATCGTCGCGCCTGTGAAGCCGAAGAACGAGTCGTAACTGTTGTAAACGGCACCGCCGCGTTTTGCCGTGTTGCCCGACATCGAGCCGCCCGACATCGAAATCGCAGAAGGTCTAAAAATTCCATATACGTATATACCGCCGCCGAACTCGGTCGCCGTGTTGCCGGAGATACTGCCGCCTTCCACAGAGACGGTTATGGAGTCGCCGATCGCGATGCCGCCGCCGTTCTCTGCCTTATTGTTCTTGATATCGCCCGCTTTGAGCAAAAACGTACTACCATATATGCGCAGGCCGCCGCCGATCGTTGCCGTCGTGTTATCCGAGATTTCGCCGCCGAATATGCCGACCGTGGAATTGTCGGCGTCTACGCCGCCGCCGGACGGGAGCGTACCTGTCGCCTTATTGCCCTTGATCGTGCCGCCGAATATTCCCAGCTCGCTACTCATAATATACATACCGCCGCCATATGTGGCCGTATTGCCCGAAATCGTACCGCCGGCCAGCGTAGCGGACCCGCCACTGGCCACATACACACCGCCGCCGGAATCGCCAGCCGTATTGCCCGAAATCGCGCCGCCGTTCAT
>JAZRVE010000115.1:0-16698 GCA_045598975.1 Eubacteriales bacterium | reverse complement strand
ATCTCCGCCGCACAGCGCTCGAACGAATCCGGTTCCCAACGCCGCAAGCGCCGCCCTGTGTCCCTTTCCCACCCCGAAGGACCCGCCGAGCGCACCCCGTTCGTTGTCCTGCGCGGTCATCTGCACCTCGTCACACTCGATCTGCATTTTCGCGCCGTCCGGCGTTACGAACAGCAGACGGAGCAGCGTGCTCTTTTCTCTCGCTTCTGCCATGGCGCTCACTTCTTTGCCGCGGCATAGACGTCGTCTATGGTGCCCATCATCAGAAACTTCTGCTCCGGAATGTCGTCGCAGTCGCCGCCGAGGATCGCCTCAAAGCCGGAAATGGTCTTTTCCAGCGGCACATAGGCGCCCGAAAGCCCCGTGAAGCTCTCCGCCACGTGGAAAGGCTGGCTCATGAAGCGCTGCACCTTTCGCGCACGCTTGACCGTCAGCTTATCCTCCGGGGAAAGCTCATCCATGCCGAGCAGGGCGATGATGTCCTGCAATTCGTTGTAGCGCTGCAAAATGCGCGTGACCTCCTTCGCCGTGCGGTAGTGCCGGTCGCCGACAATGTCGGCGGCGAGCATGCGCGAGGCGGATTCCAGCGGATCGACCGCCGGATAGATGCCCAGCTCCACGATGTTGCGGGACAGGACGGTGGTTGCGTCCAGATGAGAGAAGGTCGTTGCGGGCGCGGGGTCGGTCAGGTCGTCGGCAGGGACGTAGATGGCCTGTACCGAGGTGATGGAGCCGCGCTTCGTGGAGACGATACGCTCTTGCAGCTTGCCCATTTCCGTGGCCAGTGTCGGCTGTTAGCCGACGGCGGAGGGCATACGTCCCAGCAGGGCGGACACCTCGCTGCCCGCCTGCGAGAAGCGGAAAATGTTGTCGATAAACAGCAGCACGTCCTTGTGTGCGTTCTCGCGGAAGTATTCCGCGATGGTCAGTCCGGCAAGCGGCACGCGCAGACGCGCACCGGCAGGCTCGTTCATCTGCCCGAACACCAGCGCCGTCCTGTCGGCGACGCCGCTCACGTGCATTTCGTTCCACAGATCGTTGCCCTCCCGCGAACGCTCGCCGACGCCCGTGAAGACCGAATAGCCGCCGTGCTCTACGGCAACGTTGTGGATAAGCTCCTGTATCAGCACCGTTTTGCCGACGCCGGCGCCGCCGAACAAGCCGACCTTGCCGCCTTTGGCGTACGGTTCGAGCAGGTCGATGACCTTGATGCCGGTCTCGAGGATCTCGACAGCCGGTCTCTGTTCGGCAAAAGAGGGCGCCTTGCGGTGGATCGCCTGCCGCTCCGCGGTTTCGGGGATAGGCTCGCCGCCGTCGATAGGCTCGCCGAGCACGTTGAACATCCGTCCGAGCGTTTGGCGCCCGACCGGCACGCAGATGGGCTTTCCGGTCGCAAGCACGTCCATGCCGCGCGAAAGTCCCTCGCTCCCGGAAAGCAGGATGCACCGCACGACGCCTTCGCCCGTATGGCGAGCCGCTTCCATGATGCGCGTTTCGCCGTTCACGGTCACGGTGAGCGCTTCGTTGATCTTCGGCAGTTTTCCCTCGGGGAACCGCACGTCCACGACCGAGCCGGCAATGCTTACGATTTCACCTGTCACGTTCCGTCCTCTCCTTTCGCAAATTCCGCACGTTCCGCGTTCAGCATGGCGTTCGCGCCCGAGGAGATCTCGGTGATCTCCCGCGTGATGGCGCTCTGCCGGATATGCTGGTAGGCACCCGACAGCTTGTCGAGCAGCTCGTCGGCACTGCGGACGGCGTTGTCCATTGCCGTCATGCGGGCCGTCTGCTCACAGCAGAACGAATCGACGAGCGCACTGTACAGAAAGCCCGTCACGTAGCCCGGCACGATACTGTCGAGCACCCGCGAGATGTCCGGCTCGAACACGAACGGGGTCTCCGCCGTGCTTTCGTTTTCCGACGCCGCAAAATCCGCCCGGTGAAACGGCAGCAGCCGCACCGTGCAGACCTGCTCGTGCAGTTGTTTTCCCAAATCGGTATAGATGATGAAAATTTTGCCGAGCTCCCCCGAGCGGAAGCGTTCGAGTAAGAGCCCCGCGATCTCCCGTGCCCGTTCGAGCGTCGGATTCTGCGCGGTATACAAAAAGCTCTGTTCGATGGGGATATGCCGCTTCTGAAAGAACCGTCTGCCGTATTCGCCCACCACGAACAGCTCGTTTTTTTCGTGCGTCTGCATCTGGCGGAGCGCCTCCGCAAGCACGCTCTGATTATAGGAGCCGGCAAGCCCCTTGTCCGCCGTGATGACGAGATACCCATACGCGCCGGGCAGCTCGTGCTCCCCCGTCGGCGGGTAAAAATAACGGTTTTCCACCGTGGATGACGTGCGGAAAACACGCTTGATCTCGCCCTTGACCGCCTCGAAATACGGGCGGGTGCCGTCGAGCTCTTTTTTGGCACGGCGCATTTTCGCCGAGGCGATGCGGTACATGGCGTCCGTGATCTTCTGCGTTTCCCGCACGCTGTTGATGCGGTCTTTTATTTCTTTGAGCGCTTCCATACCGTCTTACCGCCGCTCTGCAAGATACTGCCGCACAAGCGTCTTTCCTTCTTCGATGAGCGCCGTGCGCGCTTCCGCCGAAAACAGCCCCGTTCTGTCGATCTCGTCGCAGACGTCGGGGTGAGCGTCTTTCAGCGAGGCAAGCACCTGCGCCATGCACGCAGACGCCGCCTCCGGCTTTACGCCGCGGAAACAGCCGGCAAGCGTCAGCGTCAGCAGAAAGACCTCCTCGTGCCGGCGATAGGGGTGATACTGCTTCTGTTTGAGCATTTCCGTAAGAAGTCTGCCGTGGGCAAGAGACGCGCCCGTGGTTTCGTCAAGGTCTCCCGAAAAGCGGGTGAAGACCGCCATTTCGCGGTACTGTGCCAGCGAAAGGCGAAGCGTGCCCGCCGCCTCTTTGACGGCGTCCGTCTGGGCGTCTCTGCCGACACGCGAGACCGAAAGCCCGACGTTGAGCGCCGGACGCTGACCGGCGAAAAACAGCTCGCTTTCCAAGAACAACTGTCCGTCGGTGATGGAAATGACGTTGGTGGGGATATACGCCGCCACGTCGCCCGCAAGCGTTTCCACGACGGGAAGTGCCGTCAGCGAACCGCCGCCTTTTTCCGCGCTCAGATGCGCGGCGCGTTCCAACAGGCGGGAATGCAGATAAAAAACGTCGCCGGGATACGCCTCACGCCCGGGCGAGCGCCCGAGAAGCAGGCTGAGCGACCGATAGGCAACGGCGTGCTTGGAGAGATCGTCGTAGACGATGAGCACGTCCCGCCCTTTTTCCATGAAATATTCCGCGAGCGCACAGCCGGCATACGGCGCGATGTACTGGATGGGTGCCGGATCGCTCGCCGCCGCGCACAGCACGATGCTGTACGACAGGGCGTCATGCTTTTTCAAGGTGTCCACAAGCGACGCCACCGCGCTTGCCTTCTGCCCGATGGCGACGTAAACGCAGATGACGTCCTTGTCCTTCTGATTGAGGATGGTATCGAGCGCCAGCGCCGTTTTGCCCGTCTGTCGGTCGCCGATGATGAGCTCGCGCTGTCCCCGCCCGATGGGGAACATGGCGTCTACGGCGATAAGCCCCGTTTCCAACGGGCTCTTGACCGGCGCACGGTCGAGAATACCCGGTGCCGGACGTTCGATCTTGCGAAAGCCGGACGCCGTGATGCGCCCTTTGCCGTCGAGAGGATCGCCGAGCGCGTTGACAACGCGCCCGAGAAAGGCGTCGCCTACCGGCACGCCCGCCGTTTTGCCCGTCCGCCGGACAAGACTGCCCTCGCTCACGCTGTCACTGTCGCCGAACAGGATGCATCCGAGGCTGTCCTCCCGTACGTCCTGCACCATGCCGCGCACGCCGTCGTCAAACAGCAGTATCTCCCCGTATGCCGCACCGTCTGCGCCCGCTACTCTCACGATGCCGTCGCCGACCGACAGCACCCTTCCCGTTTCCTCCGCCAGCGCCTCCGGCGTCCAGCCGCGTATGGCGTCCCGCATCAGCGGGATGACGTCGCCGTCCTGTTCAAGTGCTTCGCGAAGCGCCTGCTTCAACTGCCGCAGTTCGCCTTCGCTCGTCCAGTCGTAGACCTTTCCGCCTACCGTGAGCCGGAAGCCGTCTGCCCGTTTGTCGTGCCGGAAGACGAGGCTCACGCCTTCTCCGAAGTTTTTTTTGACAAAGGCTTCCAGCCGCGCCGTCTGCTCTTTGTCCGGCGCCGTCGCGGAAGTGACGACTGCCGTCAGTCCGTTGTTTTCGTTTTGCCGCATATCTCCCGTGCTCCTTTCCGCCGTGTTCCGTTGTTCATCCGATCGGATTCCGCTGCGTCAGCGGTTATCGTTTTCGCTCCGCTCGGCGCTCTCCAAAAAGCTGTCGTACCGCTCGGACGTCTTCTGTGCCACGATCTGCTCCGCTTTTTCCGCAACGTACGCCGCAAGCTCGGTTTTCGCGCTTTCCATTAACGCCTGCTTTTCCGCCTGCGCCTGCATACGCGCCTTTTCAAGCAGGGCTTCCGCTTCCGCGTCCGCCTTTGCGAGCTGTTCTTTCTTCCACGCGGCAAGCTCGCTTTCGGCTTTGCGCTTCCGGTCGTCGATCTCGTCCTGCGCCTGCTTCATCTTCTCTTCATAAGCGGCTTTGCTCTGTTCGGCGCTTTCCAGATTTTCTTTTGTTTTTTCGTCGATCTCGCGATATTCCCGTGCCCGCTTTTCCATAAAGCGCCGCACCGGCGCATACAGCAGAAAATACAGGATGCCGAACAACAGCACGAAATTGAACATATGCAATAATATCTGCTGAAAATCAATGTTCAGCGGAAGTGAATTCATGTTCTCTTCTCCTTTTTGTATCCCTTACAGAACAAATATGATAAGGATCGCCACGATGAGCGCGTAGATGATCGCCGTTTCGATAAAGACGAGCCCCAGCATAAGGCTGCTCCGGATCTCGCCTGCCGCCTCCGGCTGACGGGCGATGCTCTCGTTGGATTCAGAGATGGATAACGCCATGGCAACGGCGCCCGCTACGGCGACGAGCGCGATGGCGCCGCCTGCCGCGATGGCCTTGACCGAGCGCGTGCCGTCTTCGCTTTGTGCGTTCGTTTCGACCGTTTCCGCCGTTTCCGCCGTCGTTTCCGTTGTCTGTGCCGTCTGCGCTGCGGGCGCTTCGTCCGCCTTATCGGCAAGTACCGCGACGCCTGCCGCGCTTGCGATGAGGATAATGCTTACGGCAAGGACTGCCGCCTTTTTCATAAAGTTTTTCATGTTGATGACCTCCATACGATTCACTGTGAACTGTTATTTTTTCTTTTTCGGCTCGCTCTTTTCGGTAACTTCCCCGTAAAAGATCGAGGTGAGCATGGTCAGCACGTACGCCTGTATGACGGCGTGAAGCAGGGTGAAGAGCACGCCCACCACGACCGGCAGTACAAAGCTGAGCGCCGTATAGTAATACACGAGCTCGGTCACCAGCGCACCGCTGAGGAGCGCGCCGAACAGCCGGAAGCTCATGGAAAACGGAAGGGAAAATTCTTTGAGTGCCCGCCCGACACCCCCAAGGCCGTTCGAGACGATGCCGCCGACAAGAATGACGGCAAACGACAGGAGCCCCATGGCGAACGTGCCGTTGATATCCGACAGCGGTGCCGGCAGGCTGACCGAGCGTCCGGCGGTGGTGACCGCCTGAAAGCCGAGCAGTTCAAACAGCGTGCCGAAGAAGATATACACGCCCGCCGAAAAGATATAAGCGCCCAAAAAGCCGTTACGGTGCGGGCTGTTGGTTTTGGCAAGCCCGTCGAAAAATCCCACCGCCTGTTCGAGGAGCAACTGGAATTTTCCGGGGATGCGGGTAAAGCGCGGGATGACAAACAGCCGCGTGACGAGGGCGAACACGAAAAGGATGCCCGTCACGGCAAAAGCCGCGGCAAGTCCCGGGTTGACCTCGATCCGTCCGAAGAGGCGGATGCGGTTGGATTCGTGCAGGACGGCGTCGCGCATGACCTCGCGGACGGTCTCTTTTTCCGCACCGCCGGGTGGAGCGGTAAGCAGGATACCCGCAAGCAGGGCAAGCAGAATTGCCACGAAAACACACAGCGAAACGGTGCGTTGTTTTTTACTCATGCCCGGTCATCACTCCCATGAAAAAGAAGGGGGCAATCCCCCTCTTTGTTATATAATCCGTTTATCCGGCAATACAGTATCCCCCGGAAAAACTATCTTTTATTATACGCGCACATTTCGTATATTTCAAGGCAAAGACTTTGTAAAAAAATGAACACTATGTTAAAAGAAAAGCGTGCCGCTTCACACAAACCGCGCCGCGATGCGGCGCGGGCAGCGTGCGCTGCACCCGTTTTTGCGCCGCATGCGGCGCAGGGAGAAATGTTTTACTTTTTTTCTCGCAAGAGAAAGAAAAGAAACTCCTTTTTTCTCACAAGAGAAAAAAGGAGTGCAAAAAAGATTGCCGGGGAGTAACCCCGGACCCCCTTACGTCGCAATGGCGGCATGCGCCGCATCTTTGCGACGGATCAGGGCGTTATCACAGCGGCATCGGTGCAGGGCAAGCACAAACCCCAAGCCGTGCGGCACGGATTTTTTACATGGCACAAACGGCGGCGTACTTCCGGATACTCATGATTGGTACAAAGGGACGGGCTATACGAGATGTTGTTCTATCCGGCTCTGCGGCTCTATTCGGCGCGTGGGAAATATCTGCGAACAAAAAGCATGCGGCGCGCGCTTATGTTTTTGCGCAATGCCGCCATAGTCAACGGCGGCATTGCCCCTGACCGCGGGACTCTGCAACTGTTGTTTCCGCTCGCTCACGCTCGCGGTTTGCTCCGCGCATGCGGCGCGGTATTAAAGAACCCCGTGCGGATGCACGGGGTTCTTTTGTTATGGGATTGTCGGGATCAGTCGCCGATATGCTCCTTGATATCGAGATTCTCGATCGGCTCATCCGGGTTGATGATGATCAGCACCGTCTCAGCGATCGGATATTCGTCCTTGCTGCCCTTGGTGCAGGTCACAAAGACCTTGACATACTTGGCATACTTGGTCTCGAACTTATCCTTGACTTCGACCTTGGTGTTGAACGACTTGATGTTGTTCTTCGCAAGCGCGATCTCTGCGAGAGACGACTTGCCTGCCGTTGCACCGATGAGCGTGTCGACTTTGTCGTAACGGATCAGCGTGATGTTGGTCTTGTCGTCGATCTGAACGACGTTGTACAGGACACCGTCGAAGGTGAGAGCTTCCTCTGCCGCCTGATCGATCGGTTCGAGCTCTAACAGCTTGTCGTTATCTTCGACCGTGAGCACCCAGCTCATGCCGAGGTTGTTCTTGGCGTCGAGTTTCTTTTCCGGAACCTTCTTGTCATTGACTTCGCCTGCCGCCGTGAGGGTGACGTACGAGCCGCTTTCAAGCGGATCCTTGATAGAGAGCGCCGTACCGGTCGTAGCGACCGTCGTGCCGGGAACTGCTTCTTCGATCTCGCCCGTTGCCGGATCGATGACGCGGTAGAAGTAACGGAACTTGCCGTTATCGTCCTTGCCCGCGTTGGATCCGACGATGATGCGGTCGGTCGTCTTCTTGGAGGTGGACTCGAATACCAGCTCTTCGCCGTCATCCAGTTCGCCGTAGAGGAGAAGGAGGTTGACAGACGCGGTATCATCATCACGGTTGGTGTAGATGTACTGGACGTTCTTCATGTAGGATTCCATGGTGCCCGGGAAGGTAGCGCCGGAGTAGGTGTGGAACTCGTAGTCCGGCGTCTCGCCGATCTCCGCCTTGTTGGTGCGGATGATGATGCGGGTGCTGTTGTCAACGTATGCGTACTTTTCAAACCAGTGGCTGTTTTCGTTGATGTCGCCGTAGGTACCGAGCATGGTCACGCCGTTTGCGTCAACGAGCTTATAGCGCGTCGAGTTGGAACGGACGAGGCGGACGTCGCAGTCGCCTTCGAGGTCGTTTCCGGCCTGGTTGGTCTGGTTCTTCTTAGCGAAGTCTGCGATAGCCGGGATGAGGTTGACGTGGTCAGCCTTGCCGTCGGAATTCTGTGCGTGGAAGAGGCTATGGAGCGTGTAGGAGCCATTGGATTCCACGGTGTAGGTGCAGAGCTTGCCGTAGTATGCGTGGTAATCGCGTCCGTTTTCACCGGTCACCATGACCTTGTCGATCCGGTAAGTCTCGTCTTGGGTAGCGTCCCCATAGTCCGGATAGGTCTTTTTGAGGTTGAGCGGAACGTTCTTGATCTGACCGTCGACCCAGACCTTGAGAAGCTGGTCGGTTTCATTGGTCTCGGGATTAAATTTAGCACGGGTCTCTTCGCCGAGCACGACGAGGAGCTTCTCACCGCTGTACTTGTAGGCTTCCTGATCGAGGAAGGTGTAGTACAACAGGTGGTCTCTGCCCTGCCAGTTGCAGGAGTAGAAGTGGATGCTGCGTCCGAGGTTGGAATCGGTGGTATACAGATCCCAGAAACGGGCGATGATGGTCGGGTTGATGTCGGTGCCGCCGACGGGGTTGACGTAGTAGTTATCGAAATAGCCACCGATCTGGTAGGTGTAGTGCGGCTGCGTACCGATGGTAAGACCGTAGGTGAGGTCCTTGCCGAGAGCCGTGATAACGCCCTTGCGGGAAACAGCCACGTCGAAGATGTGGATCATGTTCGCCTGCGGGTTGAGGTTTGCCATGACGAAGTCGCCGTCACGGAAAGCAACGCCGGACAGTCTTGCTTCGTTAGCAAAGATGGTCGGATAGTAGCCGAGCGTGACGCTCTTGTCGGTCACATTGATGACCGAGTTGCCGGTATGTTCCTCGGTGAAGACGTGATCCTCGTCCATGTTGATGCGTCCGAAGGTAGCCGGTCTGTACCACATATACTCGTACTTGCCGTCGCCGTCGGGGTCATAGATGTTCATGAGGAAGTAACCGCCGCTGATCGCGGTATTGAACTTGGTGATGAACTTGGCATCCTGGTCAAAGCTGATGTACTTGTCATCGGTGATATAGTAGGTATAGGTGCCGAGGTCCTTATCGAGGCAATAGAGCTCGATAAGCTTGGTGTTTTCGCTGTTGTTGCGTTCTTCTGCCGTCTTTTCGGGATCGTATGCCGGCTTTGCGAAGTTATACGGTGCGTCGAAGAAATACAGCACCTTGCCGAGAACCGTTACTTTACCGGTGCAGCAGCCGACGGAGGTAGCCGACGGATAGAAGTGCTTTTCGCTCGAATAACGCTCGAAGGAAGCGGAGGAGGCGCTGGTCTGCTTACCGAGGACATCGGCGCTGTACAGCTTTTCGATCTTTTCTTCCTTATCGTTATAGGAATAGTTGAGTTTGAGGTCGTTGAGGATGTACTTATCGGACGTACCGGAGAGACCGAGCTCGTCAAGCGTCATGTACAGCTCTCTGAGCGGATTCTTTTCGTTCTTTGCGACAAGGTACAGCACGTCGTCGCCGTAGACCGAGCCGATCGGCTCATAAATCCAGGTGTCTTTATCGGCGCTGTCGTTGAACGCATAGTTTGCCGTAGCACGGACGGTGTATTCCTCTTCTTTGATGGCGAAGACGTCGCCGCCGGTCTTCTTCTCGCTCGAAGAACCGGTCTCGATCACAAAGCCGCCGATGGAGATGCCGGTCGACGTGCTCTCTTTCTTGGTGGAGGAGCTGTCGTTGTTACCGGGCTGTTTGAGGTCTTCTTCCGTTGCCTTCTGTGCATAGAATGCATTATACAGAAGGATGGCAACGTTGCCGCGGGTCAGTTTTCTTTCGTAGGTAACGGTCGCGGGCAGATCCTTGTTGAGCGCAACACCCGTTCTCTCGGCAATATCGATATAGCCGTAGGGATAGGAGAGCTCGATGCCCTTCTCGTAACCGAGGGCGCGGACGAGCATGGTGTAAGCGTCTTGCAGGATGATGCCGCCGTCCGGATCGAACTTGGTGGCGCTGATGCCCTTGATGATGCCCTGGCTGTTTGCCCAGGAGATCATGCCGTAGTAGGTATCGTCATAGAGGTCGTCGAAAGGCGTGGTGTTTTCGCCGCCTTCGAGCGACTTGCCGCCTTTCATCAGACGGTAGATGAAGGCCGCCATCTGCTGACGGGTGACGGATTCGGCGGTGCCGAAGGTGGTCTCGCTGGTGCCTTTGGTGATACCGACACCTTCGAGAAGGGCGACAGCACGGGTCAGTGCCTCATCATCTTCGTTGACATCTTTGAATTTCGATGCCGCGAACGCGCTTACCGTTGCTGCCGAAACCAGCATGACAACTGCGAGCACGATGGTGAGAATTCTCTTGAAGTTTCTCATGGGGAGTTCCTCCTATGGTTTGAAATTGTACGGCTATCTATGAATAGATTCGTATACAAGTATTATTGTATATCATGATTTTTCATTTTGCAAGTGTTTTTTGGGGTTTGTAACATAAAAGTAACATATTTTTTTACATAATTTTTCGGCATTTCGTCATATTGCCGAAAAACGCTTTTTTCTTTTGGTTAATTTTACATATTGCCCTGTTTCCGGGACGGATTTTCGCCGTCTGCGGCGGCATGCCAGATTGCGCCGCAAGCGGCGCAGGGAGACGTTCAACTTTTTTCTCACGGAAGAAAAAAGTTGCAAAAAAGTCCGCTCGGGCTGCGCCCCGAGACCCCCTTCTCCGCAAAACGGGAAAACGTTTTGCGGAGGTGCCGTGCCCTATCACGGCAACTCCGACAAAAATACGTACAAACTCAAAACCGTGCGGCACGGATTTTTTACATAGCACAAACGACGGCGTAGTTCCGGATATTGATGATATGTATAAAAGGATGGGCTATGCGAGATGTTGTTCTATCCTGCTTCCTGCCCCTATCCGTCGCGCCCGCCGCCGTTTTGGCGGGCGTGACCCCTGACCGCGGGGAAGCGTGCCGCTTCACCCAATCCGCGCACCAAACACGTACAAAACAGATACAAGCGGCACGCGAAAAAGTTTCGCGACGTCACTGACCGCGCGATGTTGTAGTTGTTATTTCCGCTCGCTCACGCTCGCGGTTTGGGTGCAGCGGCACGCTGCAAAAGCCCCCGGGGAAGATCCCCGGGGGCCGTTGCTTGGTTTAGTTTACAGATCCGCTGTCGGATTACTTCGTCTTGAAGTAGGTATCCACATCAGAGCTGTTGTCTTTACCGGTGAGGATAACGATGTAGTTAGCCTTGCCGTTGAAGCCGTTCTTATCGGTAATGTCATGGAAATCGTCGTCTTCCCAATCGATATCGATGTAAGCGGAGATGTACTTCATGTAGATGGTAGAAGCAGATGCCTTTTCAGACTTGTAGTAGTTGGTCTTGCGGATGAGGAGGTCCTTAGGCTGGGTACCGAGCTTAGCGATATCCGTGCCGCCGAACGAACCGTACTTGATCATGTCTTCGAAGAGACCCTGATCACCGGTAAACTGGGTAACAGGCGTGTCGGTTACGTCGATGGTGTAAGCGCCGAGGAGACCTTCTTCGTCACCCATGGTAACGATTGCGATCATGTGGTTCTCAGCGTCATACTCAAGAACCCACCAGTCTTGCGAGTAGTCACCATTGATCTTGCCGACTGCGTCGTTCTTTTCGTCGATCTTGCCGTCAGCGACGGTTACGATCTGGCCGCGGGAGAACTTAGCAGCTGCGTCGGTCTTGTTGCCGTAGAGGCCTTCAATACCGCCGGTGTACGGGTTGTAAACGGTGTAGTAGTAAACTTTCTTGCCGTTTTCATCGAGTTTCGGGTCGATGTTCTTGATGATTCTGTCTGCCTTGGTGGTCGTGGAGGACTTGAGCTCTGCATCGACCGTTTCAGCATACAGGAATACGAGGTTTTCTCTCGTCACAGAAGACTTGTCGTTGCCGTAAACAACCTGAACGTTGTAGAGCGGAACTTCAATGCTGTTGGTGAGAGTGTTGTAGTTGTATTCGAGGAATTCAACTTCGTTGTCGCCGCCGTCAACCGTGATCTCGTTTCTGAGGATGATCTTGGTGTCTGCGGTGAGGGTGACGAGTCTGCTGTCGTAGAAGCTGTCGAGATAGAATCTCTTACCGAAGCTCTTGGTGAAGTAGACTTCATCGCCGAGTTCCTGGTAAACCTGGATGGTTTCGTCCTTGTCGTCAAGGAGGTCATCCAAGTCGGTGGAGAGACCGATGTAGTCATCGTCGGTCATAGCCTTGTCGTCATATGCATTGCCGAGAAGTTTGAGGGTGTAGATGCCGTCGCCGTCTACCGTGTAGGTAGCAACATGGTCGCGGTAATCAGCACCTTCGGTACCGAAGCTCGGCCATACGCCGGAAACTTTACCCTGCGTGTAGACCTTGATCCACTTGCGGGTGCCGTTGATGTAAGCGTATGCGGAGATGATCTCTTCGTCATCATCGTTGTAGGTGAGAGAAGTCTGGTTGACATACTTGCCGGTGGAGTCGTTCTTGGTGATGATGGCAACGTTTGCTGCGTCGAGGACAACGTTGTTCTTCACACCCTTGGTGTAGAGGACTGCATCGTTGTAGACGTAGTATTCAGCGTTCTTGCTGTCATATGCAGCAGAGCTGAGGAGGTTGTCAAACTTGGTGAACTTAACATCCGAGGGCTTGAGGGTGCCGGCCGTGAGCAGGCGAATGAACGGATCGAAGTTGGAGACCAGCTTCCAGCCGTTGGAAACGGAAACTGCTGCGCCGTTGCTGAGGGTGACTTTCTTGTCGGAAGAGTTGATGTCCTTGATGGAACCGGTAACAGGAGCAACAACTGCTGCAACCTTGATGTAGTTGGTTTCGGGGTTGAAGTAACCGATCAGGAAGTCGCCGTCCTTGAAGCTTTCGCCTGCAAGGGTAGCGCCGTTGGTGTAGAGAGTTTCGAGTTCGTCGATGTCATCGTAATCTTCGAAGTCGTAGTCATCATCGGTGTCAGCGATTGCGTAACGGTACGGGAGGTACTCGACGTAATCGTAACGGCCGTTGCCGTCAACATCGAAGAAGGTTGCTTCGTAGAGACCGCCGACATAAACCTGTGCGAGGTCCTGAACGAGGTCGAGTGCGTATGCGGCAAAGTCGCCTGCTGCGATTTCTTCAGCGTCAAGATTGCCTGCATGCTCGTAGTAGTATTCGCGATCGGAGATTTCGTATCCGAACTCTTCGTCGTCATACTTCTTGAATTCGATGAACTTGAGGTTTTCCTTGTTTCTTGCTGCATACTTCAGAACAGCCGTGGTCTCCTCAGTCGTGTAGGTCGGCTTGATGTAGGAGTACGGAGCGTTGAAGAAGAATGCGGACTTGCCGTCAACAACGATTTCACCGGTGAGGAGCTTAGCGTTGTCGGGATCGTTGTCAAAGTAGCTCGACTTGGTGGTCGTGGTCTTGGACTGGAGCTTGATCTCGCTGACCGTCTTCTTTTCCATCAGAGATTCTGCGGAGTAGACGGAAGCGATCTGCTTGTCATCGTCGAGAGCGACGAAGAGGTTGAGGTGAGCCATGATGTAATCATCGGCTTTGCCTTCGAGTTTGAGATCTTCAAAGTTTGCATAGACCTGAACAGGAGCGTCCTTGGTCTCGCTGTCGTTGGAAACCTTTTCGAGGCAGAGTGCTTCGTAGCCGAGATCAGCGGTGGTCTTGTCTGCGCCGAAGGTGATGGTCGGCGTAGCGGTGACCTTGTACTCAACTTCCATGATGTCGAAGTACTTCTGGCAGAACGTCGGATAGTACGTCTCGGTGGAGGTGAGCTTGGTGCCGAGCAGCTCGATGGTGGTCTGTCTGGTAGAGGTGGTGCCGAGCTTTGCAAAGAACGCGTTGTAAAGGATGATTGCAACGTCGCCTCTGGTCAGTGCGTCGGTGTAAGCGATGGAAGAATCGAGGCCTTCGCCGAGTTCAACATCTTCGCCTTCTGCAGCTTCGATGTAGCCGAACGGATAAGGAAGCGTTTCTTCTTTTTCGTAGCCCAGAGCACGAACAACCATGGTGTAAGCGTCCTGGAGAACGATAGAGCCCTTCGGGTCGAAGGTCGTTGCGGACGTTCCCTTGATGATGTTCTGGCTGTTAGCCCAGGATACCATGAAGAAGAAGGTCGGATCTTCGAGGTCCGTGAAGGTAGAGGTGTTGGTGCCGCCTTCCTGAGACTTACCTTTTTTCATAAGTCTGTAAATGAAAGCTGCCATCTGCTCGCGCGTTACGAGTTCATCCGGGCTGAATTCAGTCTCGGACGTACCCTTGATAACGCCGATGTTGGAGAGAAGTGTTACTGCTTTGTTGAGGTACTCGTTAGAAGTATCAACATCAGTAAACTTTGCAGCCGACGTGTTGAGAGCGACCATGCTCACAACCATCATAACTGCGAGTACGAGGGTGAGAAATTTCTTGAAGTTTCTCATGGTGGGTGTTCCTCCTTAAAAAATTTTTTGTAGCAAAACTAAAATCGTTTTGTTTACGCTCCTATCATATAACGGACTTGAGTTTTTTGCAAGTGCTTTTTTCAAACTGTAACATAAGTGTAACATTGAGCCCCGGTTCGGGGGCACGAAACACCTTTTTCTTACAAAAGAAAAAAGGAGAGCAAAGATTGCCGGGGGGAGCACCCCGGACTCCCTTTCGTCGCAAAGGCGGCATGCGCCGCACCTTTGCGACGGTGCGAACCGTTATCACGGCGGCTCCGACACAGATACGCACAAACGCCCGACCGTGCGGCACGGATACTTTACACGGCACAAACGGCGGCGTACTTCCGGAAACTGACGATATATATAAAGGAAAGTTTGATAAAATATCATTCTATCCGGCTCTCTGCCTCTATCCGACGCGCGGAAAGTATCTGCAAGTAAAAGACGTGCGGCACGCGAAAAAGTTTCGCAACGTCACTGACCGCGCGATGTTGTAGTTGTTATTTCCGCTCGCTCACGCTCGCGGTTTGGGTGCAGCGGCACGCTGCCGTTGCCAGCATTACGGCTTTGATGGTGTGCAGACGGTTTTCCGCTTCGTCGAACACGAGCGAACGGTCACTCTCAAACACCTCATCCGTCACTTCCAGACTGTCAAGCCCGTATTTTTCGTAAATCTCTTTCCCGACAGTCGTGCCGAGATCGTGGAAGGACGGCAGGCAATGCATGAAGACCGCCTTGTCACCGGCTTTCGCCATCAGCTCCTTCGTCACGCGGTAGGGATACAGCGCGTCAATGCGCTCCTTCCATATTTCGGCGGGCTCTCCCATCGACACCCACACGTCGGTGTAAAGCACGTCGGCGCCCTCGACCGCCCGGACGGGATCGGTCTCGAACGAAAGCGTGGCACCTGTTTCGGCGGCGATGCCCTTGCAGGTCTCGACGAGCGCCTTGTCGGGGAAATACGCCTCCGGTGCGGCGGCGACAAAGTGCAGTCCCATCTTGGCACAGCCCACCATCAGCGAGTTGCCCATATTATAACGGGCATCGCCCAGATAGACGAGCTTTCTGCCGGCAAGCGAGCCGAAATGCTCACGAATGGTCAGAAAATCCGCTAAAATCTGCGTTGGGTGAAATTCGTTGGTCAGTCCGTTCCAGACCGGGACACCCGCGTACTTTGCCAGCGTTTCCACGCGTTCCTGCCCGTAGCCTCTGTACTCGATGCCGTCGAACATCCGCCCGAGCACGCGTGCCGTGTCGGCGATGCTTTCCTTTTTGCCCATCTGCGAGCCCTGCGGATCGAGGTAGACCGCGTGCATCCCGAGATCGGCGGCGGCGACTTCAAAAGCACAGCGGGTGCGGGTGCTGGTCTTTTCAAACAGAAGCGCCACGTTTTTGCCTTCACAGAAGCGATGCGGCACGCCGTTCTTTTTCTTTTCTTTCAGATCGGCGGCGAGGTCGAGCAGATAGGTGATCTCCTCGGGCGTAAAGTCGAGCAGTTTGAGAAAATGGCGGTTACTCAATGAGACCATGATAAAATCCTTCCTTATACATGAGACTGATGTGATGTGCCTATTGTACAGGAAAAAATGAATTTTGTCAAGCCACCCGTGCCGCTTGCGGCGCGGGAAGAGGAACGTTCTACTTTTTTTCTCGCAAGAGAAAGAAAAGAAACTCCTTTTTTCTCACAAGAGAAAGAAAAGAAACTCCTTTTTTCTCACAAGAGAAAAAAGGAGGGCAAAAAAGATTGGCGGGGAGCCCCCCGGGGCCCCCTTACGTCGCAAAACTTGATTGTTTTGCGGCGGTGCGAACGATTGCCGCAGTATCACCGATGGGAGAAGCTTCAAAGCCCGAGCCGTAGCGGCTCGGGTATGTTTTTATTGTACAAACGGCGGCGTACTTCCGGAAATTCTCGATTTGCAAAAGAGGATAATATGGTTAAATACGTCCCTAACCTACTTTCTGCCTCTGTCCAACGCGCGGAAAGTTACTGCAAACAAAGGGTATGTGCCCCGCGCTCACGGTTTTGCGCAATGCCGCCACAGTCAACGGCGGCATTGCCCCTAACCGCGGGACACCATGACAATTGTTTTTGCAAGTCTCATGCTCGCGGTTTGGGTGAAGCCGCAGGCTTCCGCGGTTTGGGTGAAGCCGCAGGCTTCCGCGGATTGGGTGAAGCCGCAGGCTTCCCTCAATAGAGAAACGAAGAAAAACAGACCGTCCACCGGACGGTCTGCTTTTCTTGGCTCCCCCTGCTGGGCAAGCGCAACACAAGTGTTGCGCCGGAAGAATTTCCTTTACGTGAAATTCTTCCATGAGCCCCTCAATA
>JAZRVE010000114.1:0-3571 GCA_045598975.1 Eubacteriales bacterium | reverse complement strand
GCGGTTCAATTACTCCGCGAAAAGCTCTCCGCCTGACGCCGCGCCGCGATTGGAAGCCTTCTTCACTCCGCCTACGGCTTCGTTTCAAAGGCTTCCAATCGCGAATAATGCCATATCTTTTATTTTTTCCTCCTAAATGGCTCATATCAATTGACAACGCAGAGAATAATTTGCTTTTTTCGCGAAAATCCCTTGACAAATCGGGATATTTTGGTAAACTGTGGGTAAGGCGTATCGCCTGATAATTACTGTATGCCAATTCTGTGAAAGGAAAGGTGAAAAACATGAACCAGACACCGACTTTTTTGGATGCCGTGCACCTCATTGACGACGACTCCCTAAGCGGCTGGCGCGGACTGCGCTCCGGCTGGGATTACTACGATGAGGGAGAAGGTCCTCTTCCCGCCTTTGCCCAAGGCTTCTTCCGCCTCAATTCCGACAAGAACAAGGAGGTCTACGTACGCCGCGACTGCAACACGTTCGACGGCGGCAGAATGACCTACGAATGCAAAATGAGAAACGTCAGCGGCGACGGACTGTATTTCAGCTTCGGCTCCCGGACGGACTCCTTCTTACTCTTGACGACAAAGGGCGAAGCCCTGTACGCCGGCAAAAAAAAGATCTGTGATTTCACATATGACTTCCACTATATCAAGCTGGTACTCGATCTGGCGAGCGATACCTTTACCGCCTTCGTCGACACCAAAAACTGCGGTACGTTTGCTTTCACCGCCCCCTCTTTCCCGTTTGCCTGCTTAAAGATCGGCTACGGCAAAAAGGACAAGGGCGAAGCGAGCATCTGGTTCAGCAAGTTATATGTCAACTACCTGCTGTTTGACGACTGTCTGCAACCCTATCTCGGTCCGCTTCCGGACGAATACGTCGTCAAGGCGCCCAAGACCGCCAAGGTCGAAAGCGTCCGCCGCGTGCCCGATCCCGGTGAACTGAAAGCTCCCGTTTCCGCGGGAAACTACGGCGCCATGTACGCCTTCACCTATGCCTCCACCAACCGCAAGGGTGCCAAATCCGTCATTGCCTATCCCTTTGCCCGCTCGACCGGGAAAGTCACTTTTGAAATGAAGTATCTGCAAGCGGAAAAGAAGGGCAAGATCACCGTCGCCCTCTGCAAAGGCGCCAAGAATCTGATCTCCGTCTACGATGAGGGCGAGGAACTGCACTGCTGCTGCGGCTGTGCGCTTCGGGCACACCACCTCAACGTCTGGCAGACGCTCCGTATCGTCGCCGACACCGAAAGCGGCGAAGCCACCGTCTACCTCAACGGCAAAAAGACCAAGGTCATTGACTTTGAAACGCCCGTGAAGTCCGCCGACAACTTCAAGATCACCTACGAAGCCTACGAAAGATCCCAGCTCATGTTCTCGGATATGCGCTTATGGGTACAGCCGGACGAGCCGGAGGACTACGTGCCCGCTCCCGTCGTTCCTAAGAAGAAGGGCGACTATGTCGTCGGCATGAACATCTGCTCGCTGTGGCGCGAAGGCACTCACTTCGACTGGGACGTCATCACGCCCTACGACGACATCAAGCCGGTGCTCGGCTACTACGACGAAGGTCTGCCGGAGACCGCCGACTGGGAAATCAAATATTTCGTGGAACACGGTATCGACTACGAGCTGTACTGCTGGTACAACGCCGAAAACCGTGCGCCCATCAAAACCACGCACCTGCACTATGCATGGTTAGACGGGCACTTCTACGCCAAGTATTCGCACATGGAAAAGTTTGCCCTTCTGTGGGAGGCGCTGAACTGCGTCCATCCGCGCAATCTTGACGACTTCAAGAACTACATCGTCCCGTACTGGCTCGACTACTTCTTCTCGGACGACCGCTACATGCGCATCGACAACAAAGCCATCATGAGCTGCTTCGGCACGTGGTGCCTCTGCCCCGACCTCGGCGGTCCCGAAAACGTACGTGCCGGTTTACAGTATCTGCGCGACGAGGTCAAGAAGCTCGGCTACGACGACCTCATCGTCATGGGCTGCCACGAGAGCCCCAACGGTCTCCACGGCATCGGCTTCGACGCCTGCCACGCTTACCACTGGGGCGTCGCCGGCAACACCCTCGAACACAACCTCAAAATGAACGACGACTACATCGCCCAGAACTCCGCTCACCTTGTTCCGACCATCTCCGTCGGCTTCAAGAACGTCGCCTGGGGACACTACCGTTCGCCCTTACTGACGAGCGAGGACCTGTACAAGGGGCTCAAACACTGCATCGACGAATATCTGCCCAAGTTTGAAAAGGGCACCTGGAAATCCAAGCTGCTTCACCTTTCCACCTGGAACGAGTACGGCGAAGGCACCTACATGATGCCGTCCGGTCACAACGGATTCGCTTACCTCGACGCCGTCCGCCGCGCCATCTGCGTGGACGAGCCGCACGAGGACATCGTCCCCACCGAAGAGCAGAAGAAGCGTATCTGCCGCCTGCACGTACAGTCGCGCCGCATCCTCGCCCGCACCTGTTACGACGTGCGCCCGCTTCCGGAGCAAGAAAAAACGGTCGCCTCCTACTCCTTCAAGAGCAAGAAAGACCTCAATGCGTGGGAATTTGTCGGCATGAAGAACGTCAAGATCAAGGACGGCAAGCTGACCGGCATTGCGGTGGAGGATCACGCCTACATGGCACTCAAAGACTTCCATGCCGACACCGCCGACATCGCTTACGCCAAGATCGTCTGCACCAACAAGAGTGACAAGACCGGCCGCCCGGACGGCTACCGCTTCCTCGTTTCGTCCGACGGAAAGGAATTTCCCGGCAGACGCGCCATTGCCGGCGGATGCGGCAGTTACGAATGTCAGGAATACCGTCTTGATCTCGACACGAGCCGCGCATGGGTCGGCGAGATCAACGGACTGCGTTTCGTTCCCGTTGACAAGGGCTCCTTTGAGATTCAGAACATCACTTTCTGCGCTTCCGTTCCGCATCCGACCGTCTACACACCCGACGGCTCACAGCTCTTCTACGAAATGTACCCGCCGATGTTCGGCAAGGAACTCTATCTGCCGCTCGATCCGGACAGCGGCATCTACAAGAAGTTGCTCGGTTGCCGGTTTGAGTGGTTCAAGGACGAAAGACGCCTCGAAGTCTTCGACGAAAAGAACACCGTCATCATCGAGCTGGAAAAGTCCTACGTCACCAAGAACGGCACCGTCATCGAGCTTGCGCGTCCGGTCTTCTACTCGGACGGCATCCCGACACTTGCCGCAAAGGACATTGCCGTCATCTTCGGGCTCAAACTCGAAAACAAGGGCAGCAAATACTATTTCTCGAAGTGATCAAGGTACAAGGTATACAAAAAAGATTTCCCGCCGTTCATGGCGGGAAATCTTTTGTTGTCCGAGCCCACGGCTCGGACAATACGAACCTTCTTTTTTCTCACAAGAGAAGAAAAGAACCTCCTTTTTTTCTTGCAAAAGAAAAAAAGGAGGCGAAAAAAAGATTGCCGGGGAGTAACCCCGGACCCCCTACTCCGCAAAACGGAAAAACGTTTTGCGGAGGTGCCATGCGTTATCACGGCGGCATCGGTGCAGGACACGCACAA
>JAZRVE010000113.1:0-3597 GCA_045598975.1 Eubacteriales bacterium | reverse complement strand
ATCCCCGGGGGCTTTCCGCCCCCCTCTCCCGTTTGTGGCCAGCGCGCCTTGCTTTTGTGGAAAAGAAGAAACTCCTTTTTTTCTTGCAAAAAGAAACTCCTTTTTTTCAAAAAGGAGATCAAAGATTGCCGGGGAGTTGCCCCGGACCCCCTACTCCGCAAAACGGAAAAACGTTTTGCGGAGGTGCGAGACGGTATTACGGCGGCTCCGATACGGATTTGCACATACTCCAAACCGTGCGGCACGGATACGTTACATAGCACAAACGGCGGCGTAGTTCCGGATATTGCGGATTTGTACAAAGAGAGGGGCTATACGAGATGTTGTTCTATCCGGCTCTGTGCCTCTGTCCAACGCGCGGGAAATTTCTGCGCACAAAAAACATGCGGCACGCGCTTATGGTCTTGCGCAATGCCGCCATAGTCAACGGCGGCATTGCCCCGGTCGCGGGACACTGCGGCAGTTTTTTTGCTTACACACGCTCGTGGCATGGGTGAAGCGGCACGCTTCCCGCCGTTTTGGCGGGCGTGTCCCCTAACCGCGGGACTCTGCAGCTATTGTTTCCGCTCGCTCACGCTCGCGGTTTGCTCCGCGCATGCGGCGCGGAATGGATGCAACGGCACGTTGCTTCGGAATTGTTCGTTGTATAGTTCGGCATACATGCCGTTTTGCGCGAGAAGCTCCTCGTGTGTGCCGCTTTCGATGATCTTACCGTCCGCAATGACGGCGATGGCATCGGCGTTCTTGATGGTGGACAGGCGATGCGCGACAACGATGGTGGTGCGCCCCTTACTGAGCTCGTCGAGCGATTTCTGAATGAGCATTTCGGTGGTGTTGTCAAGAGCGCTGGTCGCCTCGTCGAGAATGAGGATGGGCGGGTTCTTTAAGAACACCCGCGCTATGGACAGCCTCTGCTTCTGCCCGCCGGAAAGGCGCACACCGCGCTCACCGATGACGGTGTCATAGCCCTGCTCCATGGACATGATGAAATCGTGGAGATTGGCGCGTTTTGCGGCTTCGACGACCTCTTCGTCGGTGGCGTCCAGCCGCCCGTAAAGGATGTTTTCACGGATGGAGGCATTGAACAGATAAATATCCTGCTGGACGATGCCGATGCCGCGGCGCACCGATTCGGCGGTGAGGGTGGCAATGTCCCTGCCGTCGAGCAATATCTTTCCGCTCGTCAGCTCGTAAAAGCGCGGGATAAGATGACAGATGGTGGTTTTTCCGCCACCGCTCGGACCGACGAGGGCAAACGTCTGCCCCTTCCCCACCGAGAGATCGACGTGCTGTAAGACCTCACGCGTCTTATTGGCGGGATCGTTTTCGTCATCCTTATCCGCCCAGTCGGAACGCTTATCGTAGGTGAAGGTGACGTCGCACAGTTCGATATTGCCGGAAAGCGTGCCGGCGTCAATGGCGTCTTCGCTGTCCTTTTCCGGCTCGGCGTCGAGAATTTCGCAGAAGCGCTCAAAGCCGGTGATGCCGTTCTGATACTGTTCCATGAAGCTGATGAGCGTCATGATGGGCGAAACGAACAGTCCGACCGAAACGATGAAGGCGCTGTAATCGCCGAGCCCGATCTTACCGTCATAGAGGAACAGACCGCCGGCTATGAGGATGACGACATTGAAGACATCCGTCACGAAGGTATTGCCCGCATGAAACTGCCCCATGGCGTGATAGGCTTTCTTACGAGCCTCCACAAAGAGGCGGTTGCCCTGCTCGAATTTTCCGGTCTCTTTGCCGGCATTATTGAACGCCTTGGTGACGCGGATGCCGGCGATACTGCTTTCAAGGGAGGCATTGATGACGGCGACGGATTCGCGGCTTTCCTTGAAGGCGTCGCGCATCTTTTTGCGCAGAGAAAAGGAAATAATGAGCAGAAACGGCACGCAGGAAAAAATGATGAGCGTCAGCGGCAGATTGATCCCGGCAAGATAGATAAAAGATACAATGACGGAGATGGTCGAGATGAGCAGGTTTTCGGGACCGTGGTGCGCGAGCTCGCTGACGTCGAAAAGGTCGTTCGTCATGCGGCTCATGATCTTGCCCGTTTCGTGGGTGTCGTAATACTTAAAGGGCAGTTTCTGCAAATGCCGGAACATATCCGAGCGCATTTGCGCCTGCATCTTGACGCCCATGTTGTGCCCGTAATACTGGATAAAGTAATTGAGCAGTGCCCGGATGGCGTAGATGACGAGAAGCGATGTGCCGAACACGACGATCAGCCGGTATTCGCGGTTGGGAATGAGATCGTTGAGCATGGTGCGTGTGATAACGGGATAGACGATGCCGATGAGCGAAACGAACAGTGACGCGACCATGTCGGCGACAAATATCTTCATGTGCGGACGGTAGTAGGCAAAAAAGCGTTTGAGCACGAAAAACACCTCCGGGGAACAATCAAAATAAAAATTACAGACGGATATTCCTCAGCTCGTCCGTTTTGCCGGCGGGAATACAGACACGATGGTTTTGGAAATCCTCATGATCGACGTATTCGAAGAAAATATCGTGGCAGGAGGGGTTATAGACCGACGAGCCGTCGAGGGAGAATTCCAGACGGCGGAACGCCGTGCAGTAATCATATATCTGCCCGTTGGTGGCGTACCAGACGTCGTCGTGATGTCCCATTTTATCGCAGAAATGCTCAATGTTTTCCCAGTAGGCGGGATCGCGGTCGAACTCATAGGTGTGTCCCCAGACGTAGAAGAGATACGGTGTCCGGCGGTAGTATTCGTCGGACGGCTTTGTGTTCAGAAAACGGTCGGCGAGCTCATTCAGGCGCGCATCCCCGTGATGGCAGGTGGGATGCCATTCCAGAAAGTCGTCCGGCACGTCAAAAGAGTAGGAAGAGTTGACGGTGCGGGAGTAAGCGACGCCTGCTTCCCGCATGACCTTCAACACATTTTGCGAATAGGAGCCCCACGGGAGCGCAAGCCCGCGGACGGGGCGGCGGAAGATGGCTTCCAGCTCGCGGCGGTTTTCGAGGATCTCGTAGAGCAGGTTTTCGTCGGACATCAATTCAAAGAAGGCGTGCGTATGACCGTGCATGGCGACCTCATGTCCGTCATGATAAACAGCGCGCGCCTCGTCGGCGGAAAAAATGCGCTGGATGTCGCTGGTCCTGCGTCCGAGAACGGCGGTGTTGAGATTGAAGGTGGCACGGATGCCGTTGGGATCGGCGATGGTAAGGAAGCGCTCGTCCTGGGAAACGCCGTCGTCGTAGCTCATGGTAAAGGCCTTTTCCAAGCCTCCGGGAAAACGCATGAATATTCTCATGGTCAAATCCTCCTACGCAAAAATAAGTACAACATCATTATACCGCAGCCGCCAAAAATGTCAACGGTTTTGGCGAAAATCGATCAAAAACGGCAAGGCGGATTCTTTACGGAATCCGCCTTGCCGTGCGGGGAACGCCCAAGCTCCCATGCGCCGCTGTTACCCGTAGTGTGCTTGATTGCTATGTCGGGCTATACGAACACTATAACGAATATACGGGGGCGATACAATGAAGCTGAAAGACAAGAAAATTGAAATATTGCGGCAGATCACGACCCGCGACGCGCAAGGGTTCGGAACGATAACGCTTGA
>JAZRVE010000112.1:0-69338 GCA_045598975.1 Eubacteriales bacterium | reverse complement strand
TTCGGAAAACAGATTCGTTTGTCTTGCTGTTTCTGCATTTAGGGGATTTTTCGACTGCACATTTATTGACTTTTCCATAAATATTGGAAAAAACTTAACATTTAATATATATAACACAGAGCACTTGCAACATTACTGATGCAAGTGCTCTGTGTTATCTGATTTTGCTATTAAAATTAGGATAGTCAAGATATAATAAAAATCCGAACCCTTCACCAATTGGTACAAGGTTCGGATTTTTACTGTTTGGTGCGGGTAAAAGGACTTGCCCGCCTGCGGGCGGGCTGCTCGCGGCTCAGACGCGCCACCGGCGCGTCATTCACTACCGCTCGCTTCAAGTCCTTTTCGTAATATAAAAGCAGACACTGCAAAAGCGGTGTCTGCTTTTATGGTGCGGGTAAAAGGACTTGAACCTTCACGAAGTTGCCCCCACTAGAACCTGAATCTAGCGCGTCTGCCAATTCCGCCATACCCGCATATCGGCAATGCCGAACATTCATTCAGCATTGCACCGACGAATAATATTATACCATATTTTTCGCCATAGTCAAGGGGTTTTTGAAATTTTATCACGGTTTTCCGAAAAAACTTTTAGTCTTCCAATTCTTTCAGCACTTCCGCCGCCGACGCGTCGCTCGGCATCCGAAGGTCTCCCCGCGGCGAAAGCCCGACACTTCCGATCTTGACGCCGTCCGGCATACAGCTCCTCTTGTACTGCTGGGTATAAAAGCGCTTACAGAATACTTTCAGCCACTTGCGTATGACATCATCCGCATACGTGCCGGCAAACGCTTTCCGCGCGAGGAACAGCACTTTTTTCGGCGAAAAGCCGTACCGCACCGTGTAATACAGGAAAAAGTCATGCAGTTCATACGGTCCGACGCTGTCTTCCGTTTTCTGCGCGATAGCGCCGTTTTCGTCCGGCGGCAGAAGTTCCGGGCTGATGGGCGTTGCGGCAATGTCCTTCAAAACGGCGGCGCAATCCTTGAAATACTCACTTTCCGCAAGCGTTTCGATGATATAGCGCAGCAACGTCTTGGGAATGCCGACATTCACGCCGTACATACTCATCTGATCTCCGTTATAGGTGCACCAGCCGAGCGCCGTTTCGCTGAGGTCGCCCGTGCCGACGACGATACCGTTTTCCTTATTGGCAAGATCCATTAAGATCTGCGTACGTTCACGCGCCTGCGTGTTTTCATACGTCACGTCATGCACCGAGGCATCCTGCCCGATATCGGAAAAATGCCGTTCGCAGGCGGCTTTGATGTCGATTTCCCGCACGGTGACGCCGAGTTTTTGCATCAGTTCCCATGCGTTATCGTGCGTACGGTGCGTCGTGCCGAAGCACGGCATGGTGACGGCGATAACGTCAGTAAGCGGTTTGCCCGCTCTTTTTTTCGCCATGGCGCAGACAAGCAAGGCAAGCGTCGAATCCAGTCCGCCCGATACGCCGATGATAAGCGTTTTCGCGACCGTCATGCGCCGCATGAGTGCCGCCGTCTGCATATCGAAAATGGCAAGACAGCGCTGTTTCCGCCGCCCGTTATCATCCGGCACGAACGGATGCAGTCTGACGTCGCGAAGCATCCCGTCGGCGCGCATGGTTTTTCCGGCGTCGGGGAGCGTCACGCACTTCACGGGCAACGTATCGCGTTCGGCACCTTGGCGGCGGCGTTCGGCGCGGATAAGTCCCACGTCAACGTCAGCATACAGCAGGTAGTCCGTTTCGCAAAGGAAGCGGCTCTGCGACAGCAGTTTTCCGTTCTCCGCAATAAGGCTTTGTCCCGCATAGATGCCGTCGGTCGTGGATTCCCCGCTCCCTGCCGAGACGTAGGCATACGCACACGCCGTGCGCATACTCTGCGACAGGACGGCGTTCATCACGCGCTCACGCCCGCAGACGATCTCGGGACGGGCATCCGGGCAGAAAAGCACTTCTGCGCCGCCGAGAGACGCCTTTGCACCCGTGGAGACCGGGACAGACAGATCGCTTCCGAATTCCACGGCAAAGCGCACGTGCTCTTTGGTTTCCAACACCATGCACGCCTGCGCGGCTATGGGATAACTGTCGGAAAAGCCGAGTTCGGTCGAACAGACCGTGTCGGACGGCAGTTCCCTCCCCGAGCGGAAATAGCGATTTTCCAAAGCACTTGCGCCATCCGAAAGATACGTTTTGGGCACGATGCCCCACACTTTCCCGTCGGAAAGCACGACCGCGCAGTCATACAGTGCCCCGAAAAGCACGAGCGGTGCGCCGACGATGACGGTAAGGTGCGCCGTCTTTGTCGCTTCCGCAAGGCGGGAGAGTCCCGTCTTCACTGACGCAAGCAGAGTTTCCGAAAAGAAGAGATCGGCGCAGGTGGCACCCGAAAGAGAAAGTTCGGGAAACACAACGAAATCGGCGCCGTTTTGCTCGGCGGAATTTATCTTTTCAAGTATATCCGCCGTGTTTTTGGCGGCGTCGGCGACCGCAACCTGCGGTACGGCGCACGCGATCCTCACGAAATCAAACATTTTCGTTCTCCTCCTCTTTATCCTCCGTCGGCACTTCGTCCGCCCAAACCGTATGCTTATCCACCGTTCCGACAAGGCGATTGATGGAAAAACCCTTGGCGGAAAAAGTATCTTCGTATTCGGTATGCACGTTATCCGCCTCATACGGCGAGTGATGCAGGTCATTCGTCACGTCGGAAAGCGCGATATGCGCACTTTCAAACTGTTCGAGTGAAAAATCAAACAACGGTCTATTATCCGTCTTGAAAAAGATCTGTCCGCCGTCTTTGAGCACCTGCTTATACCGATTTAAGAACGAGATATAGGTCAGCCGCCGCTTGGCGTGCTTCTTTTTCGGCCACGGATCGGAGAAATTGAGATACAGCGCGTCAAGCTCGCCGTCCTCAAAATATTCCGTCAGGTTTTCCGCGTCCGCACACACGAACACCACGTTATCGAGAGATGCCGCCTTGACCTTTTCCATGGCAAGCACGATGACGTCCGGCACTTTTTCGAAACCGACAAAAAAGATTTCGGGATTTCTTCTTGCCGTTTCCAGAATAAACGCGCCTTTGCCGCATCCGATCTCCAAACGGAGTTCTTTTCCCTCGGACAGTTCTTTCCATTTTCCTTTATAAGCCTGCGGCTCCTTTATATGGATGGAAGCGCATTCTTCCATGCGTTTCGCGCCGTTTTTCTTTTTTCTCATGCGCATGATGCCGACATTCCTTTCGGATGAATATTCGTTGCTTTTCGGGTTACAATAGACACGGAATGAAACGGTTTTCCGTTTGTTCCGCATTCAGATAAGGAGATGAAACGTATGCTCGACAGAACAGCCCTCGTGCTCGCCGTTATCGGCGCACTCAACTGGGGCAGTATCGGTCTTTTCCAATTTGACATCGTCGCCTGGCTCTTCGGCGGTCAGGACAGCCTCGTCAGCCGCATTATTTTCGCCATCGTCGGTCTTGCCGGTCTTTGGTGTATTTCCCTTCTCTTCCGCGAAAAAAGCGTTCTTTCGGACGGAGAAGAGTCCCTCTGACCCCTGCTTTAACGGAACCCCTTACTGACGTTCCGTTCACGGAAAGCCTCTTACGGCTTTCCGTTTTTTCTTTTTGTCTTTGCCTTTGCCTGTGCTTTTATATCGCCGCCGTACCGCTTATTCCGCATTTCATGCGTCCGTGTCTGCGCCCTATTTGCAGCAGACCGCGGCAGGAGCGACGCGGCATCCCGCCTTGTGCTCATGCGGACGGCTTTCTGCACAAGCTCTCTGTTTTCCGGGCGTGTCGGCTGCAACAGTGCCCGCTGCATCCGCTTACTCATATAATCCCGTTCAACGGGAATGGGGGCAAGCGTGCGCGGATCGAGCCCCGTATAATACATTGCCGTTGCCTCGGTGCCCGGCGTCGGGTAATAATCCTGCACCTGATCGGGATCGAGATGATGCTTTTTGAGATACAGCGCCAAATCCACGGCATCGTCAAGCGTCGAGCCCGGATGGGAGGACATGAGATACGGCACGGCATACTGTTCAAGCCCCGCCTTGCGGCAGAGCGCCTCATACTTTTCGCAAAAGGCTTCATACACGGCGATCTTCGGCTTTCCCATGACCGCAAGCACCGTGTCCGAGATATGCTCCGGTGCCGTGCGGAGCTGTCCGCTGACGTGCTTGCTTACAAGCTGACGCAAAAACCGGTCGTCCGGATCGTACATGGTATAATCATACCGCACGCCGCTGCGCACGAAAACCTTCTTAACCCCCGGCAATGCCGCCACCCGTTCGAGCAGTTCCGCGTATTCGTTTTCCTCGCAAATGAGATTTTTACATTTTTCCGGTGCAAGGCACCGTCTGTCCGTGCAGACGCCCTTTTTGCCGTCGCGTACCGCCTGACACGGTCCGTATCGGAAGTTGGCGGTCGGTCCGCCGACGTCATGGATATAGCCCTTGAAATCCGGCAGTGTCGTGAGCAGTCTTGCCTCCTCCACCACCGACTCGATACTGCGGGACACCACGTTACGCCCCTCGTGAAAAGCGATGGAGCAAAACGCACAGCCGCCGAAGCAGCCGCGGTTATGCGTGATGGAAAACGCCACCTCCTGCAAGGCGGCGATCCCGCCGACCTTATCGTAGACCGGATGCCATTTCCGGGTATACGGGAGCGCGTAGACGTGATCCATTTCCTCACGCGTCAGAAGATACGCGGGCGGATTCTGCACCAGTTTCCTTTTGCCGTAGTATTCCACCACGGCTTTGCCGCTCATCGGGTCCTGATTGCGGTACTGCACGGCAAAGGCTTTGGCAAACTTCTCTTTATCCGTCTGCAATTCTTCAAACTTATAGGTGTCGGCAAAGGGATATTCCGGTTTATAGTCGAGCTCCGTCAGAAACGCCGTGCCCCTTACTCCGCGTATTTTCCCGATCGGGACGCCCTTTTCAAGCAGTCGCGCGATCTCGGGAATGGACTTTTCACCCATGCCGTAGCTGATAAGGTCCGCCTGCGAATCGACAAGAATGCTCTTTCGCACCTTATCGTCCCAATAATCATAGTGAGCAAAACGGCGCATGGACGCTTCCACGCCGCCGATGATGATCGGCACGTCGCCGTATGCCTCGCGGATGCGCTGACAATACACGATCACCGCTCTGTCGGGGCGCAGACCGATCTTCTTTTCCGGCGAGTAGTAGTCCTCGCTGCGGCGCTTTTTGGCGGCGGTATAATGTGCCACCATGGAGTCCATATTGCCGGCGCTGACAAGAAAGCCGAGCCGCGGACGTCCGAACACGCACACGCCCTTGCCGCTCCCGTCTTCATAGCGGGTATGAAAATCCGGCTGGGCTATAATGCCGACGGAAAAACCGGCATCCTCCAACACCCGTCCGATGATCGCCGTGCCGAAACCCGGATGATCGACGTAGGCGTCGCCCGACACGTATACAAAATCCGGCACTTTCCCCGCCGGCAGTTCCTCCGGCGACATGGCGAGCGGCTTTTCGCCGATTCTCGGATACTCTTTCACGCGGTATTCTTCCCTCTTTCCGCTTTTAATACCCAACCGCCTGCATATCCTTGATCATGTCCTCGACCTGCGCTTCAAACGAGCAGTCCTCTTCCATCATCTCATTGACGCGGTTGATGGCGTTGACGACCGTCGAGTGATCGCGGTTGAAGGCTTTTCCGATATTGGCAAGCGACAGCACCGTCAGTTCCCTCAACAGGTACATGGCGACCTGACGCGCCATGACCACGTTATCCGTCTTGCGTCTGCCGAGAATGTCCTCATACGGGATCTGATATTTCTGCGATATGTATTCGATCACTTTTTCGGGCGAGATCGCCGCCGCTTTCGCCGTCAGAATATCGTTGACGGCATTCTTGGCGTGCTCCATGTTGATCTCGGTGCCCTGAATAATGGCACTGGCACGCATTTTTTTGAGGGCACCCTCGATCTGACGGATATTGTCCTTGATGTTCTCGCCGAGATACATGAGCACGTTATTCGGCACGGTGATACCGAGCATCTGTGCCTTACGCTTGAAGATGGCAACGCGCAGTTCCAGATCCGGCGGCTGAATGTCCGCGATGATGCCATGCTCAAACCGCGAGCGCAACCGCTCGGCAAGCGACTGGATATCCTTCGGAAGCCGATCCGCCGTGACGATGATCTGCTTGCCCGCCTCGAACAGCGCTTCATAGGTATGGAAAAATTCTTCCTGCACGCTGACTTTTCCCGAAATAAACTGGATATCGTCGAGCATCAGCACGTCGGCGTTGCGGTACTTTTCCCGGAACAGGATCGGCGTCTTATTGGCAAGCGCCTCGACGAGCTCATTCATGAAATCCTCGCCTTTGGCGTATATGATGGAATATTCCGGGTGCTTTTCGGAAATTTCGCGTGTGATGGCATACAGAAGATGCGTCTTGCCGAGTCCCGGTGCGCCGTACAGAAAGAGAGGGTTGGCGATGACTGCCGGGTGCTCCGCGACGGATTTGGCAAGCGTATACGCCATATTATTGGAGCCGCCCACAACAAAATTGTCAAACGTGTATTCCGGCAAGCCCGACGACAGTGACGGCGACAGAAAAACGTTGTCGGAAACGGCATCCACCGCGTCCTCTTTTTCCCGTTCGGCGTCCACCGGTTCCCTGCCCGCCACGATATTGGCGTACAATTCGTCAAACTGCTCGGCAAACGACTGCTTTTCGCGTGAGACGATGACGACGCGCACGTCAAAGCCGAGCACTTCTTTGAGATCCTGCTTCAAGACGTCAGCATACTTGGACTCGACGATGTTTTTTTTCAGCGCGTTATCCGTGCTGAAATACGCCACGTCCGGTGTCAGCTTCTCCATGATCATCCCGTCAAACCAAAGTTCCAGCGCCATCGGTGAAAAACCGTGCGCATTTTTCAGCCGTTCCAGTACGAGATCCCATATATCTTTTTCGTTCATGACGTATCCCCTTCTTTTGCTCCGTCCGTGCTTTTTCGACACGTTTCCTTTTATCACGGATATTGTACCACACTTCTCCTCTTTCTGTCAAGGCTTGACGAAAAAATACAGCGACTGCTCACGCAATCGCTGTATGAGTTGATGTTTTACGCCGCGACCTCGTCTTCCGTGATCGGTTCTTCTTCGACCGGTTTGTTTTTGAGATTCTCTTCTTCGATGCGGGCAAGCAGCGCTGCTTCCGCTTCCGCTTGCTTCTCGGCTTCCGCTTCCGCTTCGGCTTCCGCCTCTGCCTCTTCTTCCGCCTCGATTTCTTCCGTCGTTTTGTAGACGTCGTTATAGGTCAGCACCTCGTTCGCAAGAACAAAGTTCTCCGCCACGGGGGCGATGGCATTGGTCTGCGCAAGCGTTACCTTGCCGAAAACGCCCAACAGAGCGGTGCCGCTTCCATTCCATGCGCAACCGACGGCGCTGAGCTGTTTGAGCCCTATGCTGAACATTTCCTTCAAGGTGATCCTGCCGCTCTTTACGGCTTCCTGCGCCGATGCCGTATACATCGAAACAAACCGGTACACCGCTTCCTCTTCGGCATCGTCAAACGGGATATCCAGACCGAAGAATGCACTCGGAGACGCGCCGAGATTGAGCATTTTCGAGGATTCGATATCTCTTTCCTCCCCGGCAACGGGATACTGGATATAAGCATTTCCGGTGTAATCCGGATTCATGCGATACGTATTTTCTTCATCGGTGTCGATATAGTTGACGCATCCGTCTTCCAGACGGTAATGCGATCCCTCCACGCCGTACTGCAAAAGGTTGGCGAGTTCTTCGTCAATGTTGAACAGTTCGATCAGCTTTGCGGCTTTCGCACGGTTGAGCGAGTAGGCGCTGACGCACATGGCGGCTTTGAAGGAATCCGCCGCCGACACACGCGGAACGTCATACAGCAGAGCCTGATAGGTCACGCCGTTTTCATCCGTCCATTCGTGTTCGAGAAGCGTCTCGCTCTCCACGAGCTCGACGGCATAGCGGGCGCCCTCACCGACGTAGCCGCTCTTACGGTAGGAATCGGCGGTGAGCTGATAGTTCTGATAAGCGGCATCCATATAGACCGGGAAAACGAAATCGGCCGGTTTATCGAAGGAAGACTTTGCATACAGCACGCCGTCCATCAGTTCCGCACCCGTATAGTCGGGAATGTCGGAAAGCGGCACGAATGCGGGTTCGGACGCCTTGATCTTGGCGAGGTACGGTCCCATATCTTCCACGTTTCTCAAATCGCTGACGGTATATCCGTACTTTTTCAGCAGGTCTTTATTGAACACAAGGAATTTATACGTTCCCTTCACTGAGCCGTTCGACGGAACGCCGAAAACCTTCTTGCCGACCGTCACTGCCGACATGAGCGTCGGGTGCAGGTATTTGGTCAGCACCTTGCGGTCGTACTTGGTATCGATCTCGGCAAACAGCCCGTCGTCCGCCATCTGACGGAAGCGGTCGTAATCGTTGACGACAAGGATATCGAGCTGCGGCTTTTCAAGCCGGACGTCCTCCATGCTGAAAACGTAGTCGATGACGCTGTTGAAGCTCATTTCCGCGATGGATTTGCCGTTTGATTTGCCGCGGTACGCTTCCTTGTTCTGCAAATAGCCCGCCGCCTCATCCTGTGCCTTTTCGACAGCGTCCCAGTATTCGTCTTCCGTCACGTAATTCAGCTTGACGAGGATTTTTTCGGTAGGAACCGTGATCTCGTTGATGGCTTTCTGAACCTGTTTCTCCGCCTTTTCACCCGTTTCCTTTTCGGTGATCACGAACATATTGAGTGTTACAACGCCGCTTTCTTCCGATTCTTCGTTATTGGTCTCCTTGGAACAGCCCGTCAAAAGGACGGCTCCGACTGCCAAAAGGCCGGCAAGCACGCGCACTCCGTTTTTCATCCACTTCATTTCCGGTTCCTCCGATTCTGATGCAGGATTTTTACAGAAAAATCCTTATTGCCTTTATTTTACACCATTCCCGACGCATTGTCAAGAAGCAGTTTCGATTTTTTTCAAACAATTGCTTTGCAATTGTTTTGCTATTGCTTTGCAATTGTTTTGCTATTGTTTTGCCGCAAAACGTATTTTTCCTATTATTTTTCGTCAAAGGAAAAACTGACCGGCAGTCCGTTTGCGTACAGAATATCCCTTTCCCCGGCGATTAACGGTTTTATGTACTCGATTCCCTTGCGGCTGATGCCCTTGCCGTCGGGTGTGATATATTCGGACGGTACGCGCTTGACGAGATTCGCCGCCATGGCGATATCCTTATGCCGGATCTCCGCCTGATAGGAGCCATCTGTCGTCTGTACCCTTTCAAAGCACATCATGACGCCCGATGCACCGTCCCTTGCCGCCTCCGCCGCACGGTACCCGATGGCGAACGATTCGTCTATGTCTGTTGCCGACGCGATGTGCGACGCACATCTCTGCAACACGTTCAGTTCCACCGAGCGGCATTTGCAGCCGATGTTTTCCCGCACAAGATTTTCAAGAAATTTTCCTGTTCCCGCCAGATACGCATGACCGAAAATGTCCGTCTTTCCGCTCATGGCGCTTTTGGCGGCGTATTCGCCGTCTGCGTTCCGTACGCCCTCCGAAACGGCGACCACCACGTAGGGTTTATCGGGATTTTCAAGTTTCCCTCGAACATCATTCAAAAACGCCTCGTTATCAAACGGTATCTCCGGCAGATAGACAAGATCGGCACCGTCGCCCGTAATATCCGCCGCAAGCGCGGCAGACGCCGCCAGCCAGCCCGCATCCCGTCCCATGATCTCGATGACGGTCACGGCTTTCTGCGTATAAACGCGGCAGTCCCGTGCGATCTCCGCCACGGCGCACGCCACGAATTTCGCCGCCGAGCCGTAGCCGGGCGTGTGGTCGGTACAGCAAAGATCGTTGTCGATGGTCTTGGGTACGCCGATAAAGGCGATCTTTTCCGCATCGGCACGATACGTATTCTGATATTTTTCGAGCTTGGCGACGGTATCCATACTGTCGTTGCCGCCGATATAGAAGAAATAGCCGATGTCAAATTCATCGAGCACCGCGAAGACCGCTCCGCACTTTTCCTCTGAATCGAGTTTCATCCGGCACGAGCCGAGCGCCGCCGCCGGCGTCTGTTTCAGCCGTTCGTAGGCGCTTTCGTCTTCGAAGAACGGTGCAAGCGCGAGGACGTCCTTTTTTAGCAGTCCTTCGATGCCGTTTTTCATGCCGTAAACCGTGCCGAAAGCCTCATTTGTCAGGCATCCCTTTATGATTCCGGCAAGCGTCGCGTTGATCGCCGCCGTCGGGCCTCCGGACTGTCCGATGACGACGTTATTCTTTTCTTTCATGTTCATGGGTGCTTTTTTCCTCCGAATACGGGAATATTACGGGATCACAGAATATAAAAACTTTTTTTGAATCGTTTGAAAAGCCACGATACCACGAGATACGTCACAAACGCCGAAAGCGCGTTGACGGCGAACTCCGGCAGAAGCAGGTGTGTAAACAGATGACCGAACGTCTCCTCTTTATGCTGTGCAAGCAGGAAAAGCCCGCCGCTGACGGCACGAAGCAGAAAAAACGGGAGAGAAACGGCAAGGGCGGTCAGCGCGTTTTTCCGCACAAAGAAGGACGCAAGCCGCGACGCAAAATAGGCGCCGAGGAAAAAGAGAAGCGGCGAAAGATGCATGGGCGGCATGAGAAATACGTCGCACAGCGTTCCGCACACGAGCGCCGTGATGACGACGCCCTTTTCCGGGTACAGCATCCCGCACACGATACTGAGCGAAAGCAGTAAGTCCGGCACGATACGGTAGGTATCCTTTGCTTCGTCAAAGAAGAATATCGGCATAAAAGCCGCCTCTATGAAGAAAAACAGCGCAAACATCACGATAAAGAAGATCAGAACGGCACGTCCCGTATTTTCTTTTTTCATCGGTTTCATTGTGCGTTCCCCGTTTCATCCGTCAGAGAAAACTCCGGGATCACCGACACGTCCAGTTTTTCGAGCGCTTCCTCCTTGACCGTGACGAGCGCCTCATACGCTTTCATTTTGTTTTGCAGATCGTCCGCCATGATGCGGTTGCGGATATTCGCATACACCGTTTCGTCGTGATCGTACAGGGTGGCGTCCATCGGCTTTCTGTACAGCAGATGAAGCCCCGTCCCGCCTGCGCCTTCGCTTTCGCACAGACGGTATTCGCCCTCCTGCATATCAAGAGCCGCCGTCGTGAAGGTCGTCGGGAAAGTGGTGTCATTCGTGACGAAAAAGCCGTCGGGGTAGTATTCGGACTCGTACAAGTCCTCGCTGTACTGCGCTTTGAGCGCTTCAAAGTCTTCGCCCGCCATCACGCGGTTATACAGTTCTTCGGCGAGGGCACGTTTGCGTGCCGTCTCTTCTTCGGGCATGGTGATGACGCTGCCGTCATCCTTTTCCATATAGCCGATATTAAAGTATATATGCGTCACGATGGCATAATTTTCTTCAAAATACGTCTTTACGGCTTCTTCCAGGTCTTCCGTCCCGTTTTCACCGTACAGATAAGTATACAGCGCGCTCTGCTTGGAAAGCAGTTCGAGATAGCGCCGGAAGGTCGAAACGTCGGCGCCGTATGCCGACAGCGCGTTGTTCAGTCCCGCTTCCCCGCCGTATGCCGTCTTATAGCCGTTCAGAGCGGCGTCAAGTCTTGCCTGCTGTTCCTTGGAAAGCGTAAGCCCGTACACCTTGTCATGCATATACTCACTGATGAGGCTGTTCTTCGCCGAGTCGAGCGTCACCTGACGGACGATGTCGGCAAACGTCGTGCCGTTTTCGTCAACGGCGACGGTATTCCAGTCCCCGTTCCCGTAGGCGTCCACGACCGGTTTATACAACTGCTTCTGCTGGGAAGCGAGCAGACAAAGAAAATTCACGGTAAGGTTTCCCGAGTCCTTTATGGACATAACGGTGTTTTTTCCGTTGCCGCAAGCCGTGCAGAGCACGAGCATCCCGGCAAGCAATCCGGCGAGCATTCTTTTTTTCAGCGATTTCACTTTTTTCTCTTCCTTTCCGGCAGATACTTTTCGTATCAGTTTACCACAGTTTGACGGTCAAGTGGTGAATAAATCTTGAATATTTCTTCCAACACCGCACCGACGCCCGCCGTTCCGTCCGATCTCACGATAAAACACGGCTCTTTTCCGAGTGACGTCGTGACTTTTCCCGGGTATTTCCGCACAAGCTCCACCGTCTGCTCCCGCGTCGGCGGCGTCTGCGGATAGACGCTGATACGCCCGTCGCGCATGACCACCTTCACGATGCCGTGGGCGATACACCGTGCCTTGACGGACGCGATGCGGACGAGATTCTCTGTTTCACGCGGCATTTCGCCGTAGCGGTCTGTCATTTCGTCGGTGACGTCATCCGCGTCGGCGGCGCTTTGAATCTCGGAGATACGCTTATACATCCCGATACGGTCACTCGGACGCTTTATATACTTTTCCGGGATATAGGCACTGATGCCGAGATCGACCGTGCAGTCCGGCGTTTCGGTCGGCTTCTCCCCTTTTTCTTCCAACACCGCGTTTTCGAGGATCTTGATGAACAGATCGTATCCGACCGCTTCCATATGCCCCGACTGCTCGGCACCGAGCAGATTGCCGGCACCCCGAATCTCCATATCGCGCATGGCGATCTTGAAACCCGAGCCGAATTCGGTAAATTCCTTAATGGCGACAAGCCGCTTCTGGGCGACCTCGTTCAGGATGCCCTCCGGGCGGTAGGTAAAATAGGCGTAGGCACGGCGGCTGGAACGCCCGACTCTGCCGCGAAGCTGATGGAGCTGGGCAAGTCCCATACGGTCAGCGCTCTCGATGATGAGCGTGTTGGCATTCGGCACGTCCACACCCGTTTCGATAAGGGTGGTACACACGAGCACGTCGATCTTGCCCTCTGTCATATCATACCAGATCGACGAGATCTCCTCTTTCTCCATCTGTCCGTGCGCCGTCGCCACCGTGGCATCGGGGCACGCCTGCCGGATACGGGCGGCGACCGATTCGATATCCTCCACGCGGTTATGCAGGTAGAACACCTGTCCGCCGCGGCGCAGTTCCCGACGGATGGCCTCCGTCAGAATGGGAAAATCGTACGCCATGACGTAGGTCTGCACCGGATACCGGTCGACCGGCGCTTCTTCGAGCACCGACATATCCCGTATGCCCACAAGCGCCATGTTGAAGGTGCGCGGGATGGGCGTTGCCGTCAGCGTCAGCACGTCCACCTGCTTGCTCATTTCTTTTAATCGTTCTTTATGTCCCACGCCGAAGCGCTGTTCCTCATCGACGATGAGAAGTCCCAGATCCTTGAACGCTACGCTCTTTCCGAGCAGTTTATGCGTCCCGATGACAACGTCGACCTCTCCCTTTTCAAGGGCGGCGAGCACCTGCTTTGTCTTTTTGGGCGAAACGTAGCGCGACAGCATTTCGACGCGCACGGGAAAGCCCTGCATCCGTGCGGAAAAAGTGCGGAAATGCTGCAAAGCGAGGATGGTCGTCGGCACGAGCACCGCGACCTGCTTGCCGTCCATGACGCACTTGAAAGCGGCACGGAGCGCCACCTCCGTTTTGCCGAATCCCACATCACCGCACAGCAAGCGATCCATCGGACACGGCTTCTCCATGTCCGCCTTGATCTCTTTTACCGCTTCGAGCTGTCCGTCGGTCTCTTCATATTCAAAGCCGTTTTCAAAATCCTTCTGCCACTCGGTGTCGGGCGAAAAAGCAAAGCCCGGTCTTCTCTTGCGCTCGGCATACAGGGCAATGAGCTCCTTTGCCATGCCCTTTGCCGCCTTTTTGGCTTTGTATTTGCGGTTTTTCCATTCGCTCCCGCCCATTTTGGAGAGCGTCACGTTTTCCGTTTTGCCGGAATATTTGGACACCTTATCGAGCTGATCGCAAGGCACGTACAGCGCGTCGCTCCCGGCGTACCGGATGGTGATATAGTCCCTTGTCACACCTGCGACCGTCAGCGTCTTGATCCCTTCATACCGTCCGATGCCGTGCGCCTCGTGCACAACGTAATCTCCCACGGTGAGCTCCGCATACGAACGGATGCGTCTGCCCGCTGGTATTTTCTTCTTTTCGCGCGGTTTTGCCGTGTGCAGTCCCGTCGGCTCGCCCTCTGTCTCTTCACTCAGAAAAACGAATTTTTCTCTGTCGAGCGAAAACCCGACGTACTCGTATTCCGCCCTGCTTTTCGCAAGAACGTACACCCGTCCCGCGGCAAGTTCCTTTGCCTTGAAATCCGTGCCGATGACCGAGACGTTTATGCCCTTTTCCGTCAGCGTTTCGTACCACGAAGAAGCGCTCACGCCGCTCCGCGCACAAAGCAATACCCTGTTTTCGGCATGAACGTAGCCGTCGAGGTCTTCCCATACCCCGTCAAGCCCCGCAAAGGGAAAGCCCGCCTTTTTGGACGGCATTTCCACAAGGCACGACACCTCAAAATCCGGCGTCGAGGCGAACACGTCCGTCACCACAGACGGGCGCGAGCCGAGGATCGTTTTGAGATCGCCGTAGGTGCGGCTCCACGTCTTGCCCTTCATGAACAGCTCGCCGCTTTCGGCAAGATCGGCAAGCGTTTCCTGCAAATTCGCCGTATAGGCGTTCAGCCGTTCGCGCACACGCGGATAATCCCACACGTAGACAAGCCCGTCGGCATGATCGAACAGCGTTGACGGCGTTTCGTACAGTGTCGGCAGATACTTATCCGGCACTGACAGCTCCCCCGCCGAAAATGCTGTGATCTCCTGTTCGAGCCGTTCGGCAAGCGCCGTATTGCCGCGTTTTTCGGCATTTTCAAGGAGCTTGCGCATCTGCGCGTCGATCTCGCGGAAAACCGTCTCGCTCGCCGGCGGCTCCTTGATAGGCGTGATACGCACAGCCGTCACGTTTTCAATGCGTCTCTGTGTATAGACGTCAAAATATCCCGCCGCGTCGAGTTCATCCCCGAAAAATTCCATGCGCACCGGCTTTTCGGCATCCGGCACGAACACGTCGAGTATGTCTCCCCTATGGGAATACTGTCCCGCACCTTCGACGGTATCGGTCGGGGTATACCCGAAAGCATCGAGAGACGCAAGCAGTTCCGTCATTTTCTTTTCCGTGCCGACGGCAAGCGTCAGCGGCACACGTGCGTTTTCCTTCGGCGGCAGCAGCGACAGCGCCGCTTCCGGCACGGCAATGACGGCACCGCAGTTCCCCTCTCCGATCTCCCGCAAGACCCGCATCCGCTCATATTCCCACTCGCGGGATTCGCCGCCGATGGCGTGAAAGCGCAGGTCTTTATGCGGAAACACGTATACGTTATCCAGATAGGCATACAGATGCTTCTGCAAAGCATATGCCGTCTTTTCGTCGGGCACAAGGATGAGCGGCGTTTTGTGCCCATCCCCCTTGAAAAAGGCGTCTCCCTCCCCGGCAAGAGACGCCGCAAGCACCGTCTGCGCACCGTCGGAAATACCTGCCACAAGGCAGGTTCCCTGTGAATACCGTGCGCCGCCGGTCACGTATTTATGAAGCGTTTCTGTCAGCGTCCGATAAGCGGCGGATGACGTCATCACGTCGACCAATATCGCCGAGGATGTCCCTGTTTCCGGCATAACGGTTTCCTTTCTCAAAATTTGTTACGGCTTTTTTACCGATACCACTTATTGCTTCCCGCCGCAAGTTCGACGAGCGTGCCGTCCTTTGCTCTGCGGAAGGCTCTGATGCCGGTCGGAATCTCCGCCGTACAGCATACCGTGCCGTCCTCTTTTTCGTATCCGACGGCAAGCTTTCCGTATGGCGTCAGAATACTGCCCTTACATCTTCCGACCGACGAGACGACCGCCGGATCGAGAATGACCTCGGCAAAGCCCGCGCTTGCTTCCGTCTGGCGGATACCGAGCAATCCGTCGAACAGCGTATGCGTCAGCGCCCCGAACATGGGGTGATTGTGCGACATCTGCGCAGCGAGGATGCCGCAGAAATATTCCCACAGCGTTGTCGCACCGCCGCACCGCATATTGCCGAAGGACAACTCTCCCTCACCCGTTATGAGCGACACCGCCGTTTCGGCGTCTCCCTTTTCAAAAAGCAGCCGCGTAAGCAGTTCCGTCGCGAAAATACCGGTATCGTATTCCGGCTTCTGCAAATACTTTTCCCGCAGATTCCGGTAGGTGCGCTCATCGCCGATGCCAAGCGATACGGCAAATACGTTGGCACCCTGATAATCGCCGAAGAAATTGCCGTCCTGACTGGTGAAATATGCGCCGTGCATAGCGGTCTTGCTGATACGTATCTTTTCCTCAAAAGACGGCACCATGTCCGCAAAACCGCACAGCGGCGCCATTTCGCACATTTCCTGCAAGGATTTTACGTAAAAGTAGGTATTGACGTAGCTCTGCGGGATGACAAACTCATCCTGCTTGGAAAAGCCCCAGTCGCCGAGATTCCAGCACCCGTCCTCTTCATAGGTGACAAAGCCGCCGCGCGAACGGCTGTCCATATAACCGATATACGCGACCATGCGGTCAAAATATGTCCTTATCAGCGAATCGTCGCCGTAAATCTTATAATACACGTACGGAACGTGCACGATGGCACAGCCCCAGCCCCCGGTGCCGCCGCCCGAACAGAGGTACGGCGCGGTATGCGGCACGTGCCCCGAAACGCGGCACTGGCTGTCGGCGATGTCCTTCATCCATTTGCGGTAAAACTCTTTTCCGTCGAGCATCAGCATGGCGCTTTCGGCGCAAAGCTGTCCGTCGCCCGTATAACCGAGCCGCTCTCGCGTCGGGCAGTCCGACGGGATGCCGGCGTGCATGTTTTCAAGCTGGGTGCGCAGATACGTCTCATACAGCCAGTTGAGCGCCCCATTATCGCTTTCAAACGACGACGTGACCGCCGCCGACGTATGCACCATCACGGCGCAGACCGGCTCTGCGTTGCCCTTTACCGAAAAATAGCGGAAGCCGTGCCAGCAGAAATGCGGCTGCATCTCATGTTTGCCGTCCGCGATATACCGGTCGATGACGGGTTTTCTGTCGCCGGCGCAGGTCACGACGTCAAGCGTTTTATCCTCGTGCAGTTCCTCCGCATGCTCGACGGTGATCTCCTCTCCCGCCTTGCCGCACATCATGATGACAAAGCCCGTCAGATTGACGCCGCAGTCGTACACCTTATACGCGCCGAAATCCTTGACGAGCGTCGGCGTATACCGTGCGATCTCCTTATCCGTCGGGAAACACTGAATCTCATATTCACTTTCATGAATCTCGGCACGCACGACGTTCCGCCACGACGCGTCTTCCATATAACCGGCGTCGAAGATCGTCTCGTCATACAGCCGCATATCCTGCTTTTCCCCGAGATACAGATGATTGTCGAGGATATAACTCTGCTTCCATTTATGCTTTTCATCCGACACGACCGTGTGCGTTCCCGTTTCGTCGGTAAAATCCAGCTTATAGGCAAGCTTGACCTTGCCGTAATAATCGGAGCCGGTATCATGGTCGCCGGTATCGCCGTACCAGCCGTTTCCGAGAAGCACCACGAGCGTATTGACACCGCTTTTGATAAACGGAAGCACGTCATAGGAAAGCGCATAGGTGTGATACCCGGAAAATACGTCCTTGCAGGGCAGTTTTCCGGTGCTCCCGCGCTTTTGGAACATGGAGCACGCCGGTACGAAATAATCGTCCCCCACCCGTTTGCCGTTGATATACAATTCAAAAAAGCCGAGTCCGCAGATGGTGATCTTTCCTTCCGTCACCTTGCCCGCCGTAAACGTCGTGCGGATATACGGCGCTTCGACCGACGAGTCCGACGGAGCGATAAACCGCGCTTTTCCGAACAAATCCTCAAATCTCATGGCGATCCCTCTTTCCATTTTAATTCAATACGTGCGGAAGCCGCCGTCTGTATGTTATTGAATATGTCCCGGTCTTATAATCAGCCCGCAATGGAACTCGTTATCCTCAAAACGGTACGGCTTTTCGGTACGCGGTCCGCAGGAATTGGAGCCGATGCCCGTCATGCGCATATCCGCAAAGACGTACGTCTCCTTTCGCGGCGTCAGATCATAGTTATGCTTGGCATTGATGAGATCCGACGTGTCGAAATGCTGGACGTTGAAGGACAGGTCCTCGCTGTCAAACAGTTTCAAGAATTGCAGACCGTGTCCCGTAAGATCGCCCGCAAACGCAAAGCGCGTATCGCAGTGAGAGCCGTTTTCCTGCGGTCTGATGTACGGAACGTAATTATCGGTCGGGGTGGTCTTATAATAGCCGACGCGGCTCTGTATCTTATGATCGGCGTACGATTCGTACGGTCCCATGCCGAAGTACTCGGCACGCTCGCACCCTTCCGGCATGACGATCTTCAAGCCGAAGCGCGGCAGTTCTTCCACTGCCGGATGCTTCTGCACGTCAAACTCAAACGAGACAGTGCCGTCGTTCGACACCGTGATGTACTCCTTGACGCGTAATACCGGCTCCTTGCTGTCGCCGCACAGCGAAAGCGAAACATACAGCGTCGCCGATTCCTCGGAAACGTCCGTCACCTCGCATTCGTACACCTTCTGCGTCAGCTTGTCGAGCTTCCACGGATACCAGTACGACTGCGCCACTTTATTGCCGAAGCCGAGGTCATTGTCGGTGGGGGCGCGCATGACATTGAGCTCGACGGGAGAAGCGAGCATTTCCTTGCCGTCATGGACGATGCTGACGATCTTGCCGGCGCACGTATCGAACATAACGGAAAGCTCGCCCGTTTCGATGGCGACAAAACCGTCCTCCTCCGTTACGTCCACGATATCTCTGTCGAGCTTTGCCGGCATTTCGTCCGTGATGACCGAGCACAGTTCAAACTGGCGGAAGCCGATCTCGTCACCGGCATTGACGGCGAGAGAATCGGTATTGCGGACAAGCTTCACCGTTAAGAAGTACTCGCCGGGAAGCGAAAAATCCGTCATGGCAAACAGAGAAAACTTCTTGGAAAAGCGCGGTCTCACAGCAAGAGACGCGATGCGTCCCGATTTGACGGGCTTGCCGCCGCATTCCACCGTCCACACGAGATCCATGTCGGAAAGATCGGTGAAATACCGCCAGCTCGTCACTTTGATCTCGCCCTTTTCGAAATCGGTAAGCTCGATCTCGCAGGGCATATAGGCGTTCTTGACGGCATACATCGCCGTGCTGAACGTTCTGTCCGGCATGACGAGTCCGTCGATGCAGAAGTTGCCGTCGTGCGTGATCTCGCCGAAGTCGCCGCCGTAGGGATAGACCTTTCTGCCGTCGGCAAGCGTCGTTTCGACGCTGTGATCGCAGTATTCCCACACGTTGCCGCCGAGAAATTCGTCGTGCGAACGGATGAGGTCGACGTAATCCTTGACACCCCCGGGACCGTTGCCCATGGCGTGCAGGTATTCGCAGAGATAGAAGGGCTTGGTCTGCTTTTTATCCTTGATACGGGCAAGGCAGTTAGTCATATCGGTATACATTTCCGAACGGACGTCGGTCACGTCGTCGAAGCCCTCGCGTCCCGTCGAGCTGACGCCCTCATAGTGAACGACGGCGTCCGGCATACGCTTTTTGATATAGACATACATTCTGCGGTGATTGACGCCGACGCCCGATTCGTTGCCGAGCGACCACATGATGACGCATCCGCGGTTCTTATCGCGCTCAAACAGTTTTTTGACGCGGTCGAGGTACGGTGCCTGCCATTCGTCGCTGTCGGAAAGCTTGCTCCACTGCCCGTAAACTGCCGACATTCCGTGCGTTTCGAGGTCGGTCTCGTCCACAAGATAGAAACCGTACACGTCGCACAGCTCCGCAAAACGCGGATCGTTGGGATAGTGAGAGGTGCGGATGCAGTTGACGTTGCACTGTTTCAGGATTTCAAGGTCTTTTACGAAATGGTCGTACGGCGCCGTGTGCCCGAGCACCGGGTGCGAATCGTGGCGATTGACGCCGCGGATCTTGATCTTTTTGCCGTTGACGGTGAAAATCCGTCCCGCAATGGCAACGCGGCGGAGCGCCACGTTCTGGAAAATCACCTCTTTGCCGCAGGTGAGGATGAGGTTATACAGCCTCGGCTGTTCGTCGTTCCACAGCACCGGGGTTTCAAGCCGGATCGCCATGCCCTTTTTATAATCGCCACCGAAAACGACCTCCCCGTCCGGCGACAGCAGCCGACAGGACACCTTCGCACGTCCGACAACGTCGATCTCCGGCGTGATAACGGCGCTTTGCAGGTCTTCCGCCACGCTCTGACGGATATACAGATCGCGGATATGGCTCTTTTCGCGGGCAAGCAGGTACACCTCGCGGAAAATACCCGAAAAGCGCAGCATATCCTGGTCTTCCAGATAACTCTGCGCACACCATTTGATCACGAGCACCACAATGACGTTGCGTCCGGCATTTACGACCGACGACACGTCAAATTCCGTCGAGCTGTGGCTGACCGTGCCGTACCCGACAAATTTGCCGTTCACCCAAACGTAAAAGCAGGAATCGACGCCCTCGAAATTCAAGAACACCGATTTGTCCGCAAACGCTTCCGACAGATAAAAGTCGCGCGAATACACGGCACACGGGTTTGTGTCGGGCACGTGCGGCGGATCGCAGGGAAACGGATAATTGACGTTGGTATACTGCGGCTTGTCATACCCTTTTCCGAGCACCGTCTGCCACGAACGCGGCACCGTCATGGTGTCGGTCATTTCATATTCGTCGTCAAAACAGGCTTCGCCCGTAATGTCATCCGTCACGTCGCGGACGCTCTCGTAATAGCGGAAATTCCATTCGCCGCACAGCGTCTTGAAATACGGGGACCTGGTTCTGTCCATGAGAGACGCCGTGATCTCGTCACCGTACGGGATGAAATACGAGCGCGGTTCTTCGGCGCCCACGGAGGTGACGGTCTGATCCTTGAAATACGGTTCAAAAATAGCCATGATGTTATCTCCTTAACTGTTGGTTTATGTAAAAATTCTTTATTTTCCGGTTTCTTCGTGAAGTGCCGTCGCTTCGGCAAGCAAGGTCTCAAAAATGGTGTCGGCGTCGATACTGCGCACGATCTCGCCTTTTTTGAACAGCAGTGCGTTGCCGTTGCCGCCGGCGATGCCGATATCCGCTTCTCTTGCCTCTCCCGGTCCGTTGACGGCACAGCCCATGACGGCGACCGTCATGTCCCACGGCTTGTCCTTCAAGGCTTCCTCCAACCGTTTCGCCGTTTCAAACACCTTGATGTTGCACCGCGAGCAGGTCGGGCAGGACACGATCTTTACGCCTTTTCGCAGTCCGAGTGCCGAGAGGATATCCTTCGCCGCCTGTACCTCCTTGACAACGTCGTCCGAAAGCGACACCCGCAGCGTATCCCCGATGCCGTCGGCAAGCAGTGAGCCGATGCCGATGCTCGACCGGATGAGCCCCATGCGTTCGGTGCCGGCTTCCGTCACGCCGAGGTGCAGCGGGTAATCCGTCCGCCCGGCAAACAGGCGGTTTGCCTCTATCATGGTGGTGACGTCGGAGGACTTGATGGAAACGACGGTATCGTAAAAATCGTATTTTTCAAGCAGACTGACATGGTACAGCGCGCTTTCGCAGAGTGCCTCCGCCGTCGGCGAGCCGTATTTTTGCAGGATGCTCTTTTCGAGAGAGCCGCCGTTGACGCCGATACGGATGGGGATATGCCTTGCCTTGCAGGCGTCCACCACTTTTTTGACGCGCTCCTCTTCGCCGATATTGCCGGGGTTGATGCGGATCTTGTCGATGCCGTATTCGGCGGCTTTGAGCGCCAGCCGGTAGTCGAAATGGATATCCGCCACAAGCGGGATATCCGTATGCTCTTTGAGATACGGGATGCTCTCGGCGCACGCTTCGTCCGGTACCGAAAAGCGAACGATCTCACAGCCCGCCTGTTCAAGACTCCGTATCTGCGCGAGCGTCGCCTCTTTATCCGAGGTCTTGGTAAACGTCATGGACTGGATGGCGATGGCGTTTTCCCCGCCGATGCCCACTTTCCCGACCTTGACTTCGCGTGTTTTTCTGCGCTGCATTTTCTTTTCCCCTTTTATTTTACAAATAGCCTCACAACGTCCTGATAGGTGACGAACACCATTAGTCCCATCAGCAGTACAAAGCCCGCCGCATGGACATATTCTTCATATTTCTGCGGTACCGGTCTGCCGAAGATCAGTTCCAGAAACAGGAAGAACAGCCGCCCGCCGTCAAGTGCCGGAAGCGGGAGCAGATTGAAGAGCCCCAGATTGAAGGTGATGACGGTGATCAGAAATACGAGCGAGGAAAAGCCGTACTGCGCCGTCTCGCCGACCTGCTCGATCATGCCGACCGGTCCCGACAGTGCCTGCGTGCCGTATTCGCCCTTCACGGTACGAAACAGCGAACGAAGCAGCATTTTTGTGATGGCAAACGAACGGCAGACCGCCTGCTTCGCCACCTCCCACACCGTTTTGGGAAGCTCCGTCGTCACGATATACGAGGCGTTCCCGACGACGATGCCGCTTTCGGTATAAGTGCCGAACGGCACGTCCTTGAACAGAAGCGTTTTTCCGTCCCGCTCCACCGTAACGTCCGCTACGCCGTCCGACTGAAACAGCACCTCATACAGCAGGTCATCTTTTACACGGATGGTCGTGCCGTCTATCTTCTTGATGGTGTCCCCGGCTTTGATGGGAAAGCCCGGCACCTCTTCATAATACCCGATCTCGCCGCCGACGTCGGCATACAGGCTTTCCACCGTCGTCGAGGGGATGCTTTCGGAAAGTGCCACAAGCCCCGCCATGAGAACAAGCCCCAGTGCGAGATTCATCAGTGCACCTGCGGCAACGATGAGCATCCGCGCGTACAGCGGCTTTGCCTGAATGGACGACGGATCGTCCGTATCGTCGTCCTCGCCGACCATATTGACGAAGCCGCCGATGGGAAGCGCCCGCACGGAATACACCGTGCCCGTCTTGCCCGTGACGGAAAACAGCTTCGGTCCCATACCGATGGCAAACTCCGTCACCCCGACGCCGAACAGTCTCGCCGCCGCAAAGTGTCCCCATTCGTGTAAGAAAATGATGATGCCGAACATTACAACGGCAAGCAGAATATACAGAATCGTCATGCCCTTATCCTTTCCGTACTGTCACGGCACATCCGTTCATCGCCAAGCATACAGGTATCCATTTTTTATTATCATACCACATCCTGCGCCCAAAGTCAAGGATATGCCCCATGTTTTCCCGCTCTTTTTTCCGGCGGCCGCTTTGTTTCTATGGTAGGTCGGCAAGTCCTTTTTTATTCGTTTTTCCGTTTTTTTGTACCGTTTTTTTCTTTTCGCGCATATACTGTACCGTAACCGAAAATACGCTTATCAAAGAGGTGTCCCGCATGAAAAAGTATTCCTCTCTCGTCGGAGCCGGCGTCTTATGCATCGGGTTCGGTATTCTGCTCGCCAGCTTTCTGCCCGCCGTCGTGCTCGTCTGTCTGGAAGCTTTGCTTTTGGTGCTTGCGGGTATCCTCGCTCTCTTCGGATAATCGGACACAATCGGACAGACGATACGGAAAGGATGATCCCGATATGAAAATCGTTTTGTTCTCCCCGCCCCGTTTTCTCGTTCCCTTCTTCAAGCTCTTCTTACGCGGCGGAAAATCTTAACGCCCCGGTCATAAAGAAAAACTCCTTTGCATACGATGTATCAACAAACGTGCAAAGGAGTTTTTTTATGAGTCACTATCTTCTTCCGGTCTGTCAGCCTCTCTTTTCCGAAAAAGCCGACTTCCCTCTCTCGGTATCCGATACGCTTCCCGATTATCAGCCGGATATCCGCAAAATTCTCTCCGCCTGCGGTACTGCCTGCGTTTCGGACATGTCCTGTCAGAACGGCAGCGTCACGCTTTCCGGTACCGTTTCCGTCCGCCTGCTCTACCTCTCCGAGAACACCGGTTTTCTCCGCGCATACGTCTTCCCCGTCGAATTTGCGCACACCTTTGATACTTCCCTCGACGAAGAAACGCTCAACACGGCGTTCGCCGAAAAGTGTGTCTGCGTTTCCGGCGTTTCCGCAAGGCAAAACGGACAGCGTGCCGTTGACGTGCGCATGACGGTCCGGCTTCAACTGGACCTTTTCTCCTGCGGGGACAAGGATATGCTGTCCTTTGCCGACGAAAGCATCACCGTCCGGGAAAACACCAAGGACGTCGCCCGCCACACAAAGCTGCACGCTTCGCAGTCGCTCCGCGAGGAAATCCCGCTCGGAGAGGGCATGGCGCCCATTGCCGACATTACCGAACTGTACGGCGATCTTTCGGTCGATTCCTGCGACGTTCGTCCCGACGTGCTCCGCTATACCGGCACCCTCACCGTCCACGCCGGCTACCGTGCCGAAAGCGACGGCGCCGAAACCGCCGATTATCTGTATCTCACCAAAGAACTCCCGTTTTCCGGCGAGATCGCGTACGAATTCGGCGACACCCCCGTCACCTCACTCGGCAAAGGCTGTCTCTGCTATCTCGAAGCCGGCTCATCCTATGACGCCTACGGCGAGAACAAGTTACTCACCGTCAGCGCCTCCTTCGACTGTCTGTTCGACTGCTTCTCGGAGGAAACGGTCTCCTACGCCGAAGACGCCTACTGTCCCGACTATCAGAGCACACCGGAATACGGCACCGTCACGGCGGAAAAGCTCGCCGGCACCTTCCGCGAAACGCTGAACGGGGAATGCCCCGTCTCCATCGACGCATCCCGCTTTTCACTCATCCACCATTCGCACTTCGAGCTCTGTTGGTATGCGCTCGACGCTTCCGACGGCAGGCTGTTTTTCGCCGGGAAAGGCTCCCTCACCGCAGGCGGCACCAAAAACAACGAGCTCGTCTCCTACACCGCTCCCGTGACGTTTCGCTTCCCGCTCGAAAGCGTGCACGACATCCCCGCCGACGGGAAATATCTGCTTGCCGCGTCCGTCAAGTCCTGCGACGCCTATCTGCGTGCCGGAGAGACCGTCCTTGCGCTTACCCTTACCGTGAGCGGCATCGGCGTCGAGCGCGTCCGCTTCCCGGCGCTCGAAGGCTTTTCCGTTGACTATGACGCCCCCAAAAACGCCTGCCATTCCGAATTTATCCTCTATTATCCGAGTCTCAAAGAAACGTACTGGGACATCGCCAAGCGCTACGACGTACCGCTTGCCCTTTTCAAAGAGACCAACCACCTTTCCGGCGAGTGCGTCACCGACGAAACGCCGCTGCTCATTCCCTGCCGTTAAACAAGACAAAACCCCGGGAACTTTCCCGGGGTTTCCTGTTTGCAAACATAAATTTTATACGTGTTTATCCGTGACCGGAATCAGACGGCTGCAGACGTCTTTTTTCTGGTACGAAGGCAGCGAGAACAGATATTGATGGTCTTGTGCGTGCCGTTTTCGACTACCTTTACGCTTCTTATGTTGGGCTTCCAGGTGCGGTTTGTCTTTCTGTTGGAGTGGGATACGTTACAGCCAAAGGTAACGCCCTTTCCGCAGATTTCGCATTTTGCCATTGTTTACACCTCCAAAACGTGAACTGCTTTTTTCCTGCGGGCGTTTTTCGACACCCATAGGACAACACTGTGTATTATATCACGATACTTTTGAAATTGCAAGTCTTTTTTTTATTTTTTTCCACTTTTTTTCATTTTTGCGTTTTTTACCTTATTCACACCGCTATGCCCGCTTCATCTTGGCGAAATTTCCCATGATCTTTTTGGTGCCGACACTGTCGAAGGCGACCTCGTACAGCACGTCCGACGACATCGGCTTTGCCGACAGCACCGTTCCCTCCCCGAAAACGGGGTGCGCCACCCGCGTTCCGACGGCAAATCGCTCGGTCGGCGCGCTGTCCGCTTTTTTGCCCGCCTGCGCCTGCATATAGCCCTTTTCCGTCCGTGCGGAAAAAGCGGACACACTGCCGGTCGTTTTCTTCTCTTTTGCCCCGAAGGACGGTCTTCCGTACAGGTCATAGGAAGAACGCACGGTCGGTCGGTCATAGGTGATATCGACGAGCGTCGACCGCATTTCACAAAGGTCTTCCGGGATCTCCTCCGCGAAGCGGGATTTCTGATGAAATTCCGTCCGTCCGAAGATCATGCGCGTCCGGCAGTGCACAACGTACAGTTTTTTCTGTGCCCGCGTCAGCGCCACGTAGGCAAGCCGCCGCTCCTCTTCCATTTCCTCATCCGCCTCGGCGATGGTCTGCGTGCCCGGAAATACGCCTTCCTCCATGCCCGGCAGGAACACGACCGGAAATTCGAGTCCCTTGGCGCTGTGCACCGTCATCATCACGACCGCCGACGCCTCTTTTTCGTAGTTGTCGATGTCCGCCACGAGTGCCACTTCTTCGAGGAAGCCTTCCAGCGTCGCGTCCGGCGTGTTATTGCCGTACTGCGTGGCATTGGAAACGAGCTCCTTGACGTTGTCCGAGCGATCCTTGGCTTCGGCTTCGTCGAGGGCGGCAAGCATTTCCATATAGCCGCTCTTGGCAAGCACCTTTTCGACGCACACCCCAACGGGAAGCGCCGCATAGCCTTCTTTCAGCCCGTACATCATTTCCGCAAACGCCGCCAGTTTTGCCGCGCTTCTTCCGAGCGACGGATAGCTTGCCGCATTGAGCGCGCAGAACAGCATATCCTTCCCCTCCGCGGCGGCGATGCGTTCCAGTTCTTCGACGGTAGAATCGCCGATGCCGCGTTTAGGTACGTTGATGATACGTTTCAGCCGCAGATTATCGCCCGGATTTGCCATAACGCACAGATACGCGATGACGTCCTTGATCTCCTTACGCTCGTAAAAACGCGTGCCGCCGATGATGCGGTACGGGATACCGCTCTTGGCAAAAACGGTTTCCAACGCGTTTGACTGCGAATTCATGCGGTACAGCACCGCAAAATCCTCAAACCGGTACTCTCCCGCCGCCACCAATTCCGAAATGCAATTTACGATATACTGCGCCTCGGCATTCTGATCGTTGCACTGACAGACGGTGATCTTTTCGCCCGTTTCATTGCCGGTCCAGAGCGTTTTGCCCTTGCGGTACTGATTATGCGCGATGACCTCGTTCGCCGCCTTGACGATGACGCCCGTCGAGCGGTAGTTCTGTTCCAGGCGAATGATCTTGGTGCCCGGGAAGGTCTTATCAAAGCCGAGGATATTCTCAATGGTCGCCCCACGGAATTTATAGATGCTCTGATCGTCATCCCCGACGACCATGATGTTGCGCTCTTCCCCGGTCAGCATACTTGTCAGCACAAACTGCGCCTTATTGGTATCCTGATATTCGTCCACAAGGATATACCGAAACTTTTTCCGGTACTTTTCGAGCAGTTCCTTATCTTCCTCGAACAGCTTTACGGTAAGGCGGATCAGATCGTCGAAATCCATGGCGTTCGCCGCTTTTTTGCGTTTCTCGTATTCCTCGTACAGACGGGAGATCGTCCTGCGGCGCAGATCGTTTTCCCGCACGTTTGCCGCGTACGACGCACTGTCGAGAAGCTGTTCCTTGGCACGCGAGATCTCGTTCAGCACGCTCCGCACCGGGAAGGTCTTATCGTTGAGATTATTATCCTTGATGATCGCCGTCATCAGGCGCTTCTGATCATCGGTATCATAAATGGTAAACGATCTTTCGTATCCGATGCGGTCGCTGTACATCCGAAGAAGCTTCACGCACACCGAGTGGAAGGTGCCCGCCCACACGTCATCCGCCTGCTCGCCGAGCTCCGACGCCAGTCTGTCCTTGATCTCATTCGCCGCTTTATTGGTGAAGGTGATGGCGAGTATCTCATACGGGCGTGCCGGATGATCGGCAAACATCGCAAGCGCCGCCTCCGTCATGGCCTTATCGGCATCCGGCTCGGCGGCAAGGGCTTCTAACTTCTGCACGAACGGCTCGGAAAGCATCCGTTCGTCGCACGCCGTGCCGAAATAGGCGTTGCCGTAACGCACGAGATGGGAAATGCGCTTGACGAGCACCGTCGTTTTGCCGCTCCCCGCGCCGGCAAGCACCAAAAGCGGTCCTTCCGTCGTGAAGACCGCCTGTCTTTGTTTATCGTTAAGTCTGCCGTATGCGTTCTCGAAGATCGTCTGTTTTGCCTTTTGTAAGCGTTCCGCAAGCTCCATGCTTTTACCTCGTCACTCTTGTTTCGCAAAGAAGAGCGGGCTCCCGCCCGCCCTTTCGGTCATTGTGATATGTTTTTATTTTTTATGGTTAAAGGTCGGCACGATGCGTCCGATCTCCATTTCCAGCGCATCCTTCATCTGTTCGTCCGTCAGCGCATTGTTATTGGCGATCTCTCCGATCGACGCGAGATTGGTTTCCATGGCATCCCTATCGAAATCGACGAAGTGTCCGATGAAGATCATCTCGTTGCCCGTCTTTTCCAGATGCTCGTCCTCCATCATGAGTTCCTCGTACAGCTTTTCACCCGGACGAAGTCCCGTATACTCGATCTTGATGTCAATGTCCGGACGTTTGCCGGAAAGCTCGATGATACGCTTGGCAAGATCGGCGATCCTGACGGGAGAACCCATATTGAGAACGAAAATCTCACCGCCCTCCGCTTTCGCGCAGGCAAGCAGCACAAGCTGAACCGCTTCCGGAATGGTCATGAAGAAACGAATGATATCGGGATGCGTCACGGTCACGGGACCGCCGTTTTCGATCTGCTTTTTGAAAAGCGGGACGACAGAGCCGTTTGAGCCGAGCACATTGCCGAAACGAACGGCCGAGAAAACGGTGCCGCGTCCGTTGAGCGACTGAATGACCATTTCGCACATACGCTTGGACGCGCCCATGACGTTTGTGGGATTGACCGCCTTATCGGTCGAAATGAGGATGAAGCGCGCCACACCGTTGCGGATGGCGGCACGTGCCGTATTATAAGTACCGAACACATTGTTCTTGATGGCTTCCTGCGGGGAGACCTCCATCAGCGGGACGTGCTTATGCGCCGCGGCATGGATGACAAGATTGGGCTTATACTCTGCCATGATCTGATTGATACGATCGAAATCCCGCACGGAGGCAATGATCGTTTCAAAATCCAGCTCGTCATGATACTTATAGGCAAGCTCCTGCTGGATATCATAGGCATTGTTTTCGTAAATATCGAGAATGATGAGCTTTTTCGGCTGGTTTGCGGCGATCTGACGGCACAGTTCCGAGCCGATCGAGCCGCCGCCGCCGGTGACAAGCACCGTCTTCCCGCGGATAAAGGCGTTGATCTCGGTATGATTGATCTCGATGGGCTCACGTCCGAGCAGTTCTTCCATGGTGATGTCACGCAACTGGGAAACGACCGTTTCACCCTTGAATTCCGCCAGGCGAGGCAGCATTTTGATACTGACGTCCAGTCCGCGACAACATCCGATGATCTCGGCGCGGTGCGTATTATCCGCCGAAGGGATCGCGACAATGATCTGCTCGATCTCGTACTTGCGGCACAAATCGACGATATCGTCGTTGGTTCCCGCAATGGGGATGCCGGCAATATTTCTGCCGATTTTATTGCCATCCTGATCGACTGCCACGACCGGCCGGATACCAAGCTCCGGGTGGTAGCGCAGTTCCGTCAGCAGCATGAGGCACGCCTGCCCGCATCCGACAAGCAGTGTGCGTTTGCCGTCGGCTTTCTTATTCTTTTTCCGATAGTCCTTGCCTTCCGTTCTGCCGGAAAGATACTGATACAGCAAGCGCGTCACGATCATGGCACCGACATTTACTGCCGACACTTCCGCCACAAAATACATGGGCAGCCGTTGAATCTGAAACATATAAGCCAACGCATACTGCGCGATTCCGAGAAGCACTCCGGAAACGGAGAACGAAATCAGATACCGTATGTATTCCGCCGGCTGTGCATAGCGGTGGATGATGCGATAAACGCCGAACAAAGCGTTTATGATCGGGTAGATCACAAGGGCACAGATCACATAGAAAGCCGATCTCACATAGAGTTTTGAAATCTGCTGAATGCCGGCAAATAACAAAAGACATACGGCATATGACATGAGTGCCGTCAGAAAATCAAGAAGAATGATCAAAAATGTCCTGGATTTTCCTTTTTCAAACATAATATATTTTTTCCTTTCCGCAGTCAGTCTGCCATCTCGTCAAAATGCTCACGGACGAACTGCTCCGCTTTTTCAAGTATTCTTTTATCGTGACGGAAATTCAGCTTTTCCATTGCCTCTTCATAGGAAAGCAGATGGTACTCCGATATTTCCATGATGCTCATGGTGACGTCGCCCGGATCGAAGGACGCCAGAAAATACACCGCTTTTTTGTGGATGAAATTGTTGATGCGGTAATTATAAAACTCTCTGAATCCGTCAATAATCTCGGTATGTACCCCGGTCTCCTCATACACCTCGCGCAAGGCGGTCTGCTTTTCCGTTTCGCCGTACTCGACGTGCCCTTTGGGAAATCCGACGTGCCCGGAAATATTGGTGATGAGAATATATTTTCTCTCGCTTCCCTTTCCCGAAAACATAACGGCGCCGCAGCTTTTTTCGTAATAGCAGATATACTCCGCGCTGTCCTCCGGGACAAACCGATCGATGAGCTTTCGGATGACCGGCTCGCAGAAAATGCTGTTCTCCCGTGCCGCGATGAGAACGTCGTCCTTGACGCCGCTCTTATCCTTGGCGATGGCGATGATCTGCGCCTGAAACTTATTGACCGGATAGTTTTCGCCGATCAGTATGATCTCCTTGACGCCGCCCTTGGCAAGCGTCGTATACCCGAAGTTGAGGTACCCGGCAAAGCGTCCCTCTAAAAAGGTGCGATAGGAACGCTTGACGGATACCGTACAGGACGAGCCTAAGATCAGCTTCGCGTTATTGCGCGAGGCATAATCGTTATAGCCTAACATAGGCGCTTTCATTCCTTCCCTTACCCGACAAAGGAGGCATACGGACATACCGACCGCATCTTCCTTTACATCCGAAATCAGTATATCACACTTCTTTTCATTTTGCAACAGTATTTTTGATTCTTTTGTAAAATTTCGTATATTTTCACATAAAAACAGTGATTTTTTGCGCAAATTTTCAAAAATATATTGAAAAATCCAAGCATATGTGGTATATTCTCGTATAAGGGGGCGTATGTCATGACAATTGCATGGATCGTGGGCACTATCCTGCTTGTCCTCGCGCTCATCGCCTTCCTCAACGTCGGACTTCATTTTTCCTATACCGACAGTCTGCACGTTTATGCCGTCATCGCGTTTTTCCGCCTGGATCTTATCAAAAAGTTCGGCGCGGACAAGCCGAAAAAGAACAAGCTCCGTCACTACGACGGCGGCTCGTTCGGCTCTTTTTACGACGGGAACGGCACAGAACGAAAAAAAGAGCGAAAAGCCGGACACAAGGCAGGGAAAACCGTCTCCCCCGCATCGTCCGCCGCATCGTCGGAAAACACCGGAAAAGGCACGCACCCGCGTGCTTCCCTCCCGCCGGAAAAGACGAAAGAACCCAAAAGCGCGCTTTCCTTTGTGCGCGCCATGCTGGAAGACGTGTTCCCGCCCTTTCGCCGGTATGCGCGTCTGCGCGTGAGAAAACTGCACGTCGTCGCCGCCGACAAATCGCCCGACCGGACGGCGCTCTTATTCGGCGAGTTGAACACGGCGTGCGCGTCGCTTCTTTACGTCTGCCGCCGATATGAGATCTGCCGCATCGACGAGGAAAACGTCGCCGTCTACTCCGATTTTTCGCGTGACAAACCGTACTGCTCGTTTTCCGTCACCCTCGATCTTTTTGTTTTTCAATTGCTTATCATAGCCGTTAAGGCTCTGCGCTCCTACTTAAAGAACAAATCCTGACATTTCTTAACCGAAAGGAATCCCGACATGGAACAGACTCCCAAAACCAGTGAGACGATCCGCGAAGCCTTAAAACAGGTCAAAGACATTGCCGACACCAAGACCGTCATCGGAGAGCCCATCAATCTCATCGACGGCGTCACCATTCTGCCGGTCAGCCGTGTCACCGTCGGCACCGCCGTCGGCGGCGGCGAGTACGGCGCCAAAAAATCCCTTGCCAAGGACAAGACCGAAAAAGCCGTTACCGACAATTTCTGCGGCGGCGGCGGTGTCGGCGTTTCCGTCATGCCGGTCGCTTTTCTTGTCGTGACGGCTGACGGACAGGCAAAGCTCCTCAACGTCGGGGAAAACTCCGGCTACATCGAAGCCGCCATCCTCGGCGCCGTCACCGGCATCGACGCCGCGCTCGACAAGGCGCCCGGCATCGTAGACAAGGTCAAAGGACTTTTCGCTGACAAAAAGAAGGACAAAACGGAGAACAACGGCAACTGATCCGTTCCCGTATTCCCGTTTACCCCGCAGAAAGGATTGGTCATACTCATATGCCCTCCGAAAACAGACATAAGCATTCCGGCGACGCGGCCCGCACGGAAAAGCCCGCCAAAAAAATGACAAAGGAAGAAAACCGTGCGGCGCTTAGGTGGATCATGTCGCTTGCCCGCCCGGAATTTCCGCGCATCCTCTTCATCATCATCGGGGAAGCGCTGTGGGCGATGTTCGGCACCGTGACCGCTCTCTTTTCCAAAGAGATTGTCAACGCCGCCGCCGACAAGGATTACGATCACATGGTACGCTTCCTTATCATTTATCTTGTCACGGCGCTGTCCCTTCTCGGCGTCAACGCGCTCATGCGCTACGTCACGGAAAAATGCCGGGCACGGTTGGAAATCCATTTCCGCGACCGGATCTTCTCCGGTATGCTCGGGAAAAGTTATCCCGCGCTTTCCGTCTACCACACCGGCGATCTTGTCAACCGTCTGACGGGTGACGTCGGCGTCATCTCCGACGCCGCCACCTCCATCCTGCCGAACGTCGTCATGATGGCGGTTCGGCTGATCTTCGCCATGGGCGTCCTCATTTACATGCAGTGGACGTTCGCCATCTTCTTCTTTTTCAGCGGACTGTTCATCCTCGTCCTTTCCCGCGTCGTCAAGGGGCACATCCAGAACTACCACCGCGATATGCAGCAGGCGGACGGAAAAATGCGCTCCTTCTGGCAGGAAATCTTTGAAAATCTTTCGGTCATCAAAGCGTTCGCCGGAGAGGACAAGGCAACCGAGCGCAGCGACGTTCTCATGAACGATCACTTCGTTTTACGCATGAAGCGTTCCCTGCTCGGCACCTTTTCCATGCTCAGCACGCGCCTCGTCATCCGGCTCGGACATCTGTTTGCCATCGGCTACGGCGCCTTCTGTATGTTCAACGGCACCATGGACTACGGTACCCTTACCGCTCTTACTCAGCTCGTTTCGCAGGTCCAGCAGCCGTTTGCCAGTATGTCCGGCATCATGCCGCAGTATTATGCGGCACTCGCTTCGGCAAACCGTCTGATGGAAATCGAAAAGCTTTCCGACGACTCGACGGACGGTGACCGGCTGGATGCCGCCGCCGCATACAAGACCTTCGACCGCATCGAGGTGCGCGACGTCGATTTCGCCTATGACGAAGAAAATCCCGTCCTCATCGACTGCGACGCCACCATACATAAAGGCGATTTCATCTCCATCACCGGCATGTCCGGCATCGGAAAAAGCACGCTGTTCAAGGTGCTTCTCGATATTTATCCGCGCCGTGCAGGCATCGCCCGCATGATTGCCTCATCCGGTGAAGAAACCGACCTCAACGGGCTCACCCGCACGCTGTTCGCCTACGTGCCGCAGGGCAATATGCTCTTCTCCGGCACCATCCGTGAAAACCTGCTGTTCCTGACGCACAAGGACGAGCCGACCGAGCGTGAAATCCACGACGCCCTCACCTGCGCCTGCGCCGAATCCTTTATCCGCGAACTGCCCGACGGGCTTGACAGCAAGGTCGGCGAAAACGGCGTCGGACTTTCCGAGGGACAGATCCAGCGTCTGTCGGTCGCTCGCGCCATTCTCTCGGGTGCGCCCATCCTCATGCTCGACGAGGCGACGAGCGCCCTCGACGAAGAGACCGAAGCCGCCATGCTCTCCAACATCAAGGCGCTCCAAAACCGCACCTGCCTCATCGTGACGCACAAGCGCGCCGCACTCGACATCTGCAACCGCCACTTTGTCATGCGCGATCACGCCATCGTCGAGTCCGACGATCCGTTACAACACACAATATAATGTAGTATTTTGTCGACTTTTTGTGAAAAACGTCAAAATGTTGATGGTTTTTTTGTCGAAAATTGTATGATTCGTTACTTGCTTTTTTTTGACAGATTTGGTATAATGAAACAGGTACTTGACATGCTGTTTCATAACTGTGTTTTGAGTGCCTATTTTATTTTATTGGAGGAAACATCCCATGAAGAAGATTTTTGCAGTTCTCCTTGCCGCTTGCCTCGTTCTCTGCTTTGCAGCATGCTCACCAAACGTCGAATCCGGAAACCCCGACACGTCGGTAAATACTGACAATGCAAAAGGCACCGACGGAACGCCCGTCGCCAACGCCGACTTGAAAATCGGTGTCATCCTCATCGGTGACGAAAACGAAGGTTACACCTATGCGCACATCAAGGGCGTTCAGGACGCAGCCAAGGCTCTCGGCATCGCCGACGAACAGATTGTCTGGAAGTACACCGTTCCCGAAGACGCTACCTGCTATGAAACCGCTCTGGATCTCGCCGATCAGGGATGCTCCTATATTTTCGCCAACTCCTACGGACATCAGTCCTTTATTCAGCAGGCCGCAGCCGAAGTGCCGGAAGTGAATTTCGTGAGCATGACCGGTGATACGGCGTTGAGCAGCGGTCTTTCCAATTTCAGCAACGCTTTCACCAAGATTTTCGAATCCCGCTACGTTTCCGGCGTCGTTGCCGGCATGAAGCTTGCCGAACTCATTGAAAACGGCGGACTGACCGACGCCAACTACGACGGCGAAAACGTCAAGATCGGCTACGTCGGCGCTTATCCGTACGCCGAAGTGGTTTCCGGCTACACCGCCTTCTTCCTCGGCGTCCGCTCCGTTGTTCCGAACGTCGTCATGGAAGTCTCCTACACCAACAGCTGGTTTGACATCGTGCAGGAAGCCTCTGCCGCCGAAGCTCTTATGGCTGACGGCTGCGTCATCATCAGCCAGCACGCCGATTCCACCGGCGCTCCGTCCGCTATCGAAGCGGCTCTCGGAAAGGGCACCGTCGCCTACTCGGTCGGCTACAACGTCGATATGCTGAGCGTCGCTCCTACCGCGGCTCTCACCTCCGCTACCAACGACTGGTCCGTCTTCTACACCTACGCGCTCGGTCAGGCTCTCAAAGGCGAACCCATTGCCACCAACTGGGCAGAAGGCTATACCGTCGACGCTGTCGCCATCACCGAGCTCGGCTCCTCCTGCGCTCCCGGCACCGCCGAAAAGGTCGAAGAGGTCATCGCTTCCATCAAGAGCGGCGAATTCCACGTCTTTGACACCGACACCTTCACGGTCGGCGGCGAGCATCTGGTTTCCTACGATACGAGCTACGGCTTCGAGGGCGTAGAGCTCATCTCCGACGGTTACTTCCACGAGTCCGAATACCGCAGTGCGCCTGCTTTCGACATCCGCATCGACGGCATCGTCGAACTCTCATAACAAGAATCTCTCTCAACGGAAAGGGAAAGCGATTTCCCTTTCCGCTTTCTTATTTTTACTCCGGTAAGCCGGTGAAGAAATACACACGCATCCGTATGTGCGTTTCTTTTTCGGTTTCCTATTTCTGAAAAAAGGATGGTAGGCTCATGTCAAACGAATTTGCTCTGCAAATGCGCAACGTTACCAAAACATTCGGCAAGACCGTCGCCAACAAGAACGTATGCCTTGACGTCAGAAAGGGCGAGATTCTCGCTCTGCTCGGCGAAAACGGAAGCGGAAAGACTACGCTCATGAATATGCTGTCCGGTATCTATTTTCCCGATCACGGTCAGATTCTCATGAACGGAGAAGAGATTTCCATTGTCTCCCCCAAGGATGCCCTTGATCACGGCATCGGCATGATCCACCAGCATTTCAAGCTCATTGACGTGCTCTCCGCCGCCGAAAACGTCGTCCTCGGCTTAAAGGAAAACAACAGGTTCAGCCTGCGCACCACGGCTGACAGGGTGAAAGAAATCTGCGACAGATACGGCTTCGTTATGGATCCCTTCAAAAAGGTCTACGATATGTCCGTTTCGGAAAAGCAGACGCTCGAAATCATCAAGGTGCTCTACCGCGGCTCCGACATTCTCATTCTCGACGAGCCGACCGCCGTTCTGACGCCGCAGGAGACCGACAAGCTCTTTACCGTCATTCGCAACATGAAAGCGGACGGCAAGTCCATCATCATCATCACCCACAAACTGCACGAGGTCATGGAGATTTCCGACCGCGTCGCCGTTCTGAGAAAGGGCGAATACATAGGCACCGTCAACACGGCAGACGCCACCGAGCTCTCCCTCACGGAAATGATGGTCGGCAAGCGCATCACGCTCGACATCGACCGTTCCCTTCCTGAAAATCCGCAGACACGCTTAATCGTGAACCACGTCTCCTGCATCAGCAGAGAGGGCGTCAAGGTGCTTGACGACGTATCCTTTGACGTCCACAGCGGTGAAATCCTCGGTATCGCCGGCATCGCCGGAAGCGGGCAGAAGGAACTGCTCGAAGCCATCGCCGGGCTCCAACCGGTCAGCGAAGACAGCGAGATCACTTATTACGATCCCGAGACCCATACGCCTGTCTCTCTCATCGGCAAAAGCGTCAAAGTCATCCGCAACCTCGGCGTACTGCTCTCCTTCGTGCCGGAAGACAGACTCGGCATGGGGCTCGTCGGCAGTATGGGCATGACGGAAAACATGATGCTCAAAACCTACAACAACGGATTCCCCGTTTTTACCAACAAAAAGAAACCGCGCGAGCTCGCCGAGCACATTATGAACGAGCTTGAAGTCGTGACGCCCGGTGTCTCGACGCCCGTGAGCAGGCTCTCCGGCGGCAACGTCCAGAAAGTGCTCGTCGGACGCGAGATCGCCTCCGCCCCCAGCCTCCTCATGACCGCCTACGCCGTGCGCGGACTTGACATCAACACCTCCCACACCATCTACCGCCTTCTGGAAGAGCAAAAACGATTGGGCGTCGCCGTCATCTACGTCGGAGAGGACCTCGACGTTCTGCTCGACCTCTGCGACCGCATCCTCATCCTCTGCGGCGGCAAAAACAACGGCATCGTCGATGCCCGCACCACGTCAAAGGAGCAGATCGGTCTGCTTATGACGAATCTCAAAAAGGAGGCTTCCCGCTCATGAAAAATGACCGCATCAGGCATACGGCGTCTCACGCTCCCCTTGTCCGTCTGGCAAAACGTACGGACATCCCCCGTGCCAAGGCGCTGATGATCCGTGTTGTCGCCATATTGCTCGCTCTGATCCTCAACGCGCTGTTGATTTTTGCCATTACCAAATTGAATCCGCTCCTTGTATACCGTTCCATGTTCAACGGCGTTTTCGGCACTACCCGCCGCCTTTGGAGCACCATCCGTGAGGTCATGACGCTGCTTTGCATTTCCGTTGCGCTGGCGCCCGCCTTCAAGATGCGCTTCTGGAACATCGGTGCCGAAGGGCAGGTGCTTATCGGTGCCATCGCCACCGCCGCCTGCATGATCTACTTCGGCGACAAGCTGCCGACGCCGCTTCTCTTTGCCATCATGGTTCTGGCAAGCATCGTCGCCGGTGCGATCTGGGGACTCATCCCCGCCATTTTCAAGGCTAACTGGAACACCAACGAAACGCTCTTCACGCTCATGATGAACTACGTCGCCATCCAACTCACCTCCTACTGCGTCGCCCTTTGGGAAAATCCCTTCGGCTCCAACAAGGTCGGTATCATCAATCCGAAAACACAGGCAGGCTGGTTCCCGAAAATCTTCGGACAACAGTTTTCTCTAAACGTCATCATCGTTCTGGTGCTCGCCGTCATCGTCTTTCTGTATCTGAAATTCAGCAAGCACGGCTACGAGATTGCCGTCGTCGGTGAATCGGAAAACACGGCGCGCTATGCCGGCATCAACGTAAAAAAAGTCATCCTGCGCACCATGCTTCTGTCGGGCGCCATCTGCGGCATCGCCGGATTCATTGGCGTCGCCGGCGTTGACCATACCATCTCCACCAACACAGCCGGCGGACGCGGCTTCACCGCCATCATCATCGCCTGGCTCTCCAGGTTCAATACCCTCACCATGCTTCTCTTCTCCGCCCTCATCATTTTCCTCGATCAGGGCGCACGGCAGATCGTTACCGAGTATTCCGCCATCGGCATCAACGACTACGTCGCCGAGATCATCAAGGGCATTATCCTCTTCTTCATCCTCGGAAGCGAGTTTTTCATCAACTACAAGCTGATTTTCCGTTCCGAAAAAGACGCTTGACCGATTGACAGGAAAGGATACGATATTATGACTCAACTGATTGCTTTGATCCAATCCGCCATCGCCTTCGGCACCGTCATTCTCTTCGGCTGTCTCGGCGAGATCATTACCGAAAAATCCGGCAACCTCAACCTCGGCGTGCCCGGCATCATGTATCTGGGCGGCATTTCCGGACTCGTCGGTGTCTTCTTTTACGAAGCCGCCTGCAAGTCTGCCGGCAGGGAGCCAATCGGCATTCTCTGCATCCTGATCGCCCTTGTCTGCGGCTTTGCCGCTTCCTTCCTCGGCGGTCTGCTTTACAGCTTTTTAACCATCTCCTTACGTGCCAACCAGAACGTCACCGGTCTTACCCTTACGATATTCGGCTCCGGTATTGCCAACTTTCTCGGCGGCTACCTCAACCGTCTCGCCGGCGGCGTCGGTCAGATCTCCGTGGATGCCACCAGCAAGGCGTTCCGCACCATGCTGCCGTTTGCCAATAATCTCGGCGTTTTCGGCAAGATTTTCCTCTCCTACGGTTTTCTCGTCTATCTTGCCATCGTGCTCGCCATTCTCATCATGCTTTTCCTCAACCGCACCCGCTCCGGACTTTCCCTTCGCGCTGTCGGTGAAAATCCCGCCACGGCGGATGCCGCCGGTATCAACGTCACGCGCAACAAGTATCTCGCCACCTGTATCGGCGCCGGCATTTCCGGGCTCGGCGGTCTGTATTACGTCATGGACTACATCAAGGGCACCTGGGCAAACGACGGCAAGATCGAAAGTCTCGGCTGGCTGGCTCTGGCACTTGTCATCTTTGCCACCTGGAAGCCTGTCAAGGCGATCGGCGGTGCCTATCTGTTCGGCGTGCTCTACTGGATGTACCTCTACATCCCGGGACTTACGCGAAGCACCCAGGAGCTTTTCAAAATACTCCCCTACCTTGTCACCCTTGCGGTGCTCATTGTTTCCAGCCTGCGCAAAAAGCGCGAACAGCAGCCGCCTGCCCATCTCGGTCTCCCCTATTTCCGCGAAGACCGCTGACGTTCAAAAAAAGACGCCGTCCTTCCCGGACGGCGTTTTTTAACGAAAATTCATAATTCGCACTGCCTGTACCATACTATTATCAGAAAGGTACAGGTATAAACATGATGAATATTTTATCCGGCGAACAGCCGAAAAAAGAGCCGCTCCCGGCATCCCCCGAACACGCGCCCGACGATCCCGGAAAAGAGGACGCACCCGGCAAAAAAACGGATGAGCCGTCCCATGATGAGCCGGCTCACGAGCCTGCTCACGAGTTCCGTCTCGGCGGCATCTCGGAGACCGGCAGTATCACCACCTCCGACGCCGACGGCATCACCATTCATTCCCTCGTGATCGCCGGGCAGATCGAAGGGCATTATCTGCTTTCCAATCAAACCAAATCCACCAAATACGAGCACGTCATTCCCCAGCTCGTCGGCGTCGAGGAATCGAGCGGCATCGATGGTCTGCTCTTACTCATCAACACCGTCGGCGGCGACGGGGAAGCGGGACTTGCCATCGCCGAGCTCATCGCCGGCATGACAAAACCGACCGTCTCCCTCGTGCTCGGCGGCGGACATTCCATCGGCGTCCCGCTCGCCGTCTGCACGGACAGATCCTTTATCGTGCCGACCGCCACCATGACGCTCCACCCCGTCCGCATGAACGGGCTTGTCGTCGGCGCCCCGCAATCCTTCCGCTTTTTTCTCAAAATGCAGGAGCGCATCACCGATTTCATCCTCGCTCACTCGCACATGGAAAAGCAGATTCTCACCGATCTGCTGATGGCGACCGACGAGCTCGCCACCGACATGGGCACCGTCGTCGACGGGAAGCAGGCAGTGGAGATCGGGCTGATCGACAGTGTCGGCACGCTTTCGGACGCTTTGAACGAGCTTAAAGCGCAAATACGCGCAAACAGACAGAATACGGAAAAACATGTATAAAAGAGGACAAATCGGTTGACATTTCCGCGTCGGCGTGATATACTTGTCTTATTGGATCAGACATCAGGGAAAGGTATGTGACTATGATACAGGCACTTTTATTATACGGCGGCTTTCTTGTGGGGCTTGTCATCATCATCAAGGGCGGCGACTATTTCGTCGATGCGGCAACGTGGATCGCCAAGGTCTTCAAGATTCCGACCTTTGTCATCGGTGCCACCATCGTCAGTCTTGCCACCACGCTCCCCGAGATCGTCACCTCCGTCATTGCCACCATCAACGGCAACAACGCTCTTCTTGAAGGCGCACCGACCGCCGCCGAGGGCTTCTATGCCATCGCCACCACCAACGCCATCGGCTCCGTGACGGCTAACACCGCCATGATCATGTCCTTAGGGCTCATTTTCATTCCCATGGCAATCCGCCGCAAGGATTTTCTCGCCAAAAGTCTGTTATTGATCGGTGCCGTCGCGGTGCTGTGGCTCTTCCCGCTCATGAACGGCGGAAAATTTCCGCTGTATGCCGGCATCCTTCTTCTGCTCATCTTTATCGCTTTTATCTATGACAATCTTGTCAGCGCCAAAAACGCTCCCCACAACGATGACGGCGAGACTGTTGCGACAGACCGCAAGACCGTTCTGATCAATCTTGCCAAATTCGTCTTCGGTGCCGCCGGCATCGTACTCGGCTCGGTGCTTCTCGTCAACAACGGGCAGTCGATCGCCGAAAGCCTCGGCGTCAGTTCCGAGATCATCGGCGTTACCCTTATCGCCATCGGCACCTCTTTGCCGGAGCTCATCACCACCATCACCGCCATTTCCAAGAAAGAATCCGGGCTCTCCGTCGGCAACGTCATCGGTGCCAACATCATCGATACCGCTCTCATCGTGCCGGTCTGCTCGCTCATTTCGGGCGGCAAGCTCGTCGTGCAGCAAAACGTCCTCTTCCCCGATCTGCCGGTCTGCCTGCTCGTCACCGTTGTGGCGCTCGTTCCGGCACTCATCGCCAAGAAATTCTCCAAGTGGCAGGGCGTTCTGGGACTGATCCTCTACGTCACCTATCTTGCCGTCCGCATTGCCTTATTGAAGCAGTAAAAGAGGGCTCACCATGTATGTTTTATCTGCCGACACCTCGGCAAAAACGGCCTCCGTCTGTGTCAGCCGCTATGATAACGGCGAGCTGATGCCGCTCGCGGTGACGTCGGTCAACGCGACGCTGACGCACAGCGAAAGCCTGCTTCCCATGATCGACTTCTGCATCAAAAACGCGTCTCTTTCCTTTGCGGATGTCGACGCCTGCGCGATCAGCACCGGTCCCGGCTCTTTCACCGGCGTTCGCATCGGTGTTTCCACCTTCAAGGGGCTCTGCTTTTCCCGGCAGGACATGCCCTGCGTCGGCGTTTCCACCCTGCACGCGCTGGCGTACAATCTTTCGTCTGCGCCCGTCGGTACGCTGATTTTTCCCGTCATGGATGCCAGACGGCATCAGTTTTACAACGCCGCCTTTTCCGTGGGACGCACGGGTGACATAAAGCGTCTGTGTGCGGACAGGCTTTTTTCCTTTGAAGAACTGCTTGACGATCTGAAAACGCACTATCCGAACCGTCGGATCCTTCTTGCCGGCGACGGAGCCTCCCTCTTTTATTCGCTGTATCAAAAGCAGAAGGAGCCGCCGCTTTCGCTTTCCCTTTGTGATGCCGGACAACGGTATCAAAACGCATATTCCGTCGCGCGCTGTGCCCTGCCGCTTTTGACGGACGCAGACGTGTGCGGAAAATATCCGTCACAATCGTTAAGTCCCCTGTATCTGCGTGCCTCGCAGGCAGAACGGGAACGAGAAAGCAAACTTGCCGAAGGGAGTCTATAATTTTGGATTACGAATCCTGTATTGACCGCATACTGGTATCGGAGCAGGAAATTACCGAAGCCGTTGACCGTATCGCCGCCGAAATCGAAAACGAATTCAAAGGGACCGACAAAAAACTGCTGCTCATCGGCGTATTGAAGGGCTCGGTTGTTTTTATGTCGGATCTGCTGAAAAGGCTGAACATTCCGCTTGAAACCGATTACATAAAGGTTTCCTCCTACGGAAGCAGCACCACGAACGGTGCTCTGCGCTTAAAAGCTGAGCCGGATCGGCTCGACCTCTCCGACTACACCGTCATCGTCATCGAGGACATTCTTGATACCGGCAATACCCTTTCGTGGCTGCTCGGGCATCTCAAAACCGACCTCAAAGCCGCAGACGTCCGTCTGTGCGTCCTCTTCAACAAGCCGGATCGCCGCAAGATCAACATTCCCGTCGACTATCAGGGGTTTGTCATTCCGGACGAGTTTATCGTCGGTTACGGGTTAGATTACGACGAGCTGTACCGCAACCTCCCTTACGTCGGTATTCTCAAACCGTTTGTTTACGAAAAATAAAAAAATAAAAAAACAAAAATACATATCAGGAGGCTTTCCCATGAAAAAATTCTTCCAAGACTTCAAAGCATTCATCAACAAAGGCAACGTACTTGACATGGCGATCGGCGTCGTCATCGCCACGGCGTTCGGCAAGATCACCTCTTCCCTCGTCGCTGACATCATCATGCCGCTCATCTCCCTTGCCACCGGTGCACAGTCGCTTTCCGATCTGCGCGTCGTCCTGAAACCGGATATGGTCAACGGTGCCGGTGAAGTGATCCCCGGCACCTTCCTCAACTACGGCACGTTTATCCAGACCATCCTTGATTTCATCATCATCGCGCTGTGCGTCTTCATCGTCATCCGCATTTTCACGAAATCTGCCGAAAAAGCGAAGGCACTGCGTGAAAAGCTCGCCAAGAAAGAGGCGGAAGAAGCCGCAGCGGCAGAGCCGGAAAAAGAGCCCGAGCCCTCCAACGAAGAAAAACTGCTCACCGAAATCCGCGATCTGCTCAAAAACAAATAATCCCTATGCTTACAAGCGACGCCGACACGGCGTCGCTTTTTCTTTTTTCTTTTCATTTTGCCTTTACAAAACTTATTTTTTCTGCTATACTGTATGGGAATAAACATAGGTAAAGGAAGTATCGCATGACACCCAAAGAACAAGCGTTCCGCTACTTGAAAACTGTGCTCAAACCCGCCCGCTATACCGGCGGCGAGCTCGGACAGACCGTCAAGGACAAATCCGCCGTTGCCGCCCGGTTTGCTTTCTGCTTCCCCGATTCCTATGAGATCGGGATGTCCAACCTCGGCGTCAAAATCCTCTACGACTGCCTCAACGCTCACGATGACATCTGGTGCGAACGTACCTATGCGCCGTGGCCGGACATGGGGCATTTGCTCAAAGAAAAAAACATCCCGCTCTATGCCCTCGAAAGCGGTGATGCGCTGACCGATTTCGACTTTCTCGGCTTTTCTCTCGGCTATGAGATGTCCTACACCAACGTCCTGTACGTGCTGTCCCTTGCCGGCATCCCGCTTTCGGCAAGCGACCGCGACGATCATTTTCCGCTCGTCATCGGCGGCGGTCCCTGCGCCTGCAATCCCGAGCCGATCGCCGATTTCTTCGATTTATTCAGCATCGGTGAGGGCGAAGAAGGGCTGACCGACATCGTCCGCTTCTACATCGACTACAAAAAATCGCACGATACGTTTGACAAAGCGGATTTCTTACATCAGGCGGCGAAAATCCCCGGCTGTTACGTCCCCTCTCTCTATCAGCCGGCATATAACGGTCCGGACGGCGCTTTTTCCGGATTGAAGCCCTTATATCCCGATATTCCGACCGTCATCGAGAAACGCGTCGTCACCGATTTCGACCGTGCCCGCTTTCCCGAGGTCATTCCCGTCCCGTTCACCGAGATCGTCCACGACCGCATCATGCTCGAATGTGCGCGCGGCTGTCTGCGCGGCTGTCGCTTCTGCCAGGCGGGCACCATCTACCGTCCCTACCGCGCCAAAGCGCCCGAAACGCTTAACAGGCAGGCATACGCCGAATACTGCCATTCCGGTTATGAGGAAATCTCTCTCACCTCTTTAAGCATCAGCGACTATCCGCGGCTGACGGAGCTTGTCGACGCCTTGAAAAGCTGGACAGACGACGAAAAGGTCGGGTTATCGCTTCCCTCCATGCGCATCGACAGCTTTGAAGCGGAGATCATGAAAAAAGTGCAGGGAGTGCGCAAATCGGGACTGACCTTCGCCCCGGAGGCAGGCACCCAGCGTCTGCGCGACGTCATCAACAAAAATCTGACCGAAGATGAAATATTAGACGGCTGCCGCCGTGCCTTTTCCGCCGGCAGAAGTAATGTCAAGCTGTACTTCATGCTCGGGCTTCCCACCGAGACGGACGAGGACGTACAGGGCATCGCCGCCCTTTCGCAAAAAATCGTGGACGCCTATTACGAAAATCCCGACAAACCGGGAGGAAAGAGCATAGACGTTTCGCTTTCGGTCGCCTGCCTCGTGCCCAAGGCGCACACGCCGTTCCAGTGGTTCGGGCAGGATACGGTACCGGAGCTTGACCGCAAGCAGCGTCTGCTCGGCTCTTCCATCCACACCCGCAAGGTGCGCTACCATTATCACGAATGCTACGTCAGCTTTTTGGAAGCCGTCTTCGCCCGCGGCGACCGCCGGTTATCCCGTGTACTCACGAAAGCCCACGAGGCGGGATTAAAGTTCGACAGTTGGGACGAATATTTCGATTATGACAAGTGGATGAGCGCCTTTGCCGACGCAGGCATTGATCCTGCCTTCTACGCAAACCGCACCATTTCCTTCGACGAGCCGCTCCCGTGGGATCACATCTTCTGCGGTGTCAGCAAACAATTCCTCATCCGGGAAGCCAAAAACGCTTTGGAAGGCGTCACGACGCCCGACTGTCTGACAAAATGCTCCGGGTGCGGCGCCGCCGTATACGGCGCTTCCCTCTGCCGGAAACGCACCATTGACCCGCTCGCGGAAAAGGCGGGCGACAAGGAGGAACAGTCATGAGTGAGCACCGCATCACCTTTGCCAAGGTCGGCAGTCTTGCCTTTATTTCGCATCTGGATTTTTTCCACTGCCTCATCCGCGCTCTCAAACGGGCTCGCCTTCCGTTACGCTATTCGGAGGGCTTCAACCCGCGTCCCAAGATCTCCTTCGCTCTGCCGCTTTCGGTCGGCATGGAAGGGCTCGCGGAGATCGTTGACATTTCTCTTACCGAGGAGCTTTCGCACAGCGAAGTCGCCGAGCGCTTACGGGGCGCTCTCACGGATGAATTCATCGTAAAATCGGTCGAAACGCCTACCGTCAAAATGAAGCACGTCGCTTTTGCCGCGTATCTTGTGGAATTTCCCGACTACATCGGCGACGTCGACGCCATCCAAAAAGCCCTTGCCGCTCCGCCGCCCGTTTCCAAAACCACCAAAAGCGGCGGGGAAAAAATGCTTGACATTGCCGCCATGATGAAGGAGGCGGACGTTTTTGTGAAAGAGGACGCGACGGTGCTGTCTTTAACGCTTGCCAGCTCCGACAATTTCTTTCTCAATCCCGACCACGTCGTTTCCTCGATCAAAAGCACCGGCATCCCGCTTCCCGAGGATTACAAGGTCACACGCACCGCCATTCTTTTTGACACGCAGAACTGAAAACACGAAAGGACTCGATCACATTCTATGACGGAATACACTTCTGAAAAGGTTGACGTCATCGTCGTCGGTGCCGGACACGCCGGCATCGAAGCGGCGCTTGCCGCCGCCCGTCTCGGCTGTTCGACGGCGATTTTCACCATCAATCTCGACGCCGTCGGCAACATGCCCTGCAACCCCTCCATCGGCGGCACCGGCAAGGGACACCTTGTCTGTGAGATCGACGCGCTCGGCGGCGAAATGGGCAAAACGGCGGACATGGTCTGTATGCAGAGCCGCATCTTAAACCGCGGCAAAGGTCCCGCCGTGCACTCGCTCCGTATGCAGGCGGATCGCCAGCGCTACCGTATCCTCATGAAAAAAGCTCTGGAAAGCACCGAAAACCTGCGGCTGATCCAGGCGGAGATCGTCGATCTGCGCCCGGGAAAAGACGGCGCGTGGGAGGTCGTGACCCGCCTCGGCGCCGTCTGGACGGCAAAATGCGTCATCCTTTCGACCGGCACCTATCTCAAAGGGCGCATTATTGTCGGTGATGTTTTCTACGATGGCGGTCCGGACGGGATGTTCCCCGCCGGGACGCTCTCCGACGCGCTGACACGCCTTGCCATCCCGCTCATGCGCTTCAAGACCGGCACCCCTGTCCGTCTGCACGCCGACAGCATCGACTACTCCGTTCTCGAACGGCAGGACGGCGACGAGATCCCCGAGCATTTTTCGGTCTGCACGAAAGATTTCGAGAAAAATCTCCGCTCGCTCCCCTGCTACATCTGTTACACCAACGAAAAAACGCACGACATCATCCGCTCCAACATCCACCGTTCTCCGTTATACTCCGGCGTCATCCACGGCACCGGCCCGCGCTACTGTCCGAGCATCGAGGACAAGGTCATGCGCTTTTCCGACAAGGAACGCCACCAGCTCTTCATCGAGCCGCTCGGCTACGACACCAAAGAAGTCTATCTGCAAGGATTCAGTTCCTCTCTCCCGGAGGAAGTCCAGTTGGAAATGCTCCATTCCATAAAAGGTCTTGAACACGCCGAGGTCATGCGCATCGGCTACGCCATCGAATACGACTGCGCCGACCCGCTGTCCCTCAAAGCAAGTCTTGAATTCAAAGACCATCCCGGTCTTTTCGGTGCCGGGCAGTTCAACGGCACCTCCGGCTACGAGGAAGCCGCCGCGCAGGGGCTTATCGCCGGCATCAATGCCGCCCGCAAAATCCGGGGCAAAGAGCCCTTTACCCTCTCCCGCGATTCCTCCTACATCGGCACCCTCATCGACGATCTCGTCACCAAGGGCACCAACGAGCCCTACCGCATCATGACCTCGCGCAGTGAATACCGCCTGCTCTTACGGCAGGACAACGCCGACCGCCGTCTCACCGAAAAGGGGCACGATATCGGGCTGATAAGCGATGAACGGTACGAGGTCTTCAAGGCAAAGTACGCCGCCATCGACGCCGAGGTCGAGCGCATCAAATCGACCTACCTCTCGCCGAGCGAAACGGTCAACGCTCTGCTTGCGTCTTTTGCCTCCACACCGCTCGACAACGGCATCTGCCTTGCCGACCTCATCCGCCGTCCCGAGCTTTCCTACGCCTCCCTCGCGCCCATCGACACCGGGCGTCCGTCCGACCTTGATCGCAAGCAAAAAGAAGCCGTCGAGACCGAGATCAAATACGAGGGCTACATCCGCAGGCAACTGCGCGACGCCAAGCGTTTCGAAAAGCTCGAAAACAAGCGCATTCCCGAAGACACCGACTATTTCGCCATTCAGGGCATCCGCGCCGAGACCAAGCAGAAGCTCTCCAAGTTCCGCCCGACGAGCATCGGGCAGGCTTCCCGCATTTCCGGCGTAAGCCCGGCGGATATTCAGGTGCTCATGATCTATTTCGGTATCAACGGATGAAAAACGGTGCTTGCTTTACGGAAATCTGCCGCTTATGCGGTTTTTCCGATGATGACACCGCCCGTTTTCGTGCCTGTCTGAACGGGCTTGACACCGACGCGCTGTGCGACGCCTTTTTTACCGAGGCGGCAAAAGCCGTCTTCCCGTTTGCCAACGGAAAGCTCGGTACTTTTTCCGCAGGCTTTTGCCCGTATGACGCCGTCTACGCGCCGCTGTACGCGTATGCGAAAAAGACCGGAACGCCGCCGGAATCGCTTTTTCTTGCTTTTTTACTGTATGCCGCCGTACAAACGCGAAAAGAATATCAAAAGCGCGGCATTCCCGACGACTTCTTCCGGCTGTTTCTTTCACGCACGGCGGAGAGTGCCGAGGCGTACCGGTGCGTGCACGGCGTGCCGGGACTCACCGAATATCTCTTTTTCATGGGCTACGCCTCGCTTGATCTTGTGGCGGTCGGCTCGCTTACCGTGCGGCTTTCGCCGTATCTCTACAAGCCGTTTTGCGCACTTGACGCCTCTTGCTTCGTTTTGCAGGTGCATATTTCCCCGCACGCCGATCTTTCGGCGCCGGCGCTTGCGCAAGCCTACCAAAACGCTTCTCTTCTCGGCGGCACAGACGTCTTTGTCGCCGACAGTTATTTACTGTATCCGCCCATTGTGAAAAAACTGCCCGACACCTCGCGCATCCGTGCCTTTGCGTCATCCTACACGCTGATTTCCGTCGAGGAATCTTTTGAATACCGCGAGCTCACCCACGTCTTCGGCGACAAGGCCGGGCTTCCCTGCGATTCCCTCCCGAAAAACACGCTCTTACAGCGTTTATACGCCGAACGCATCCGCGACGGACTCCCGGTCGGGACAGCGGTCGGGGTATTCTGTTATCATCCGTAAAAAGGAGTGCTTTTTATGCTGTCCCGTTCCTCCGGCGTTCTCATGCCGGTTTCCGCCCTCTTCGGCGATTATTCCATCGGCTCGTTCGGGGAAAGCTGCCGGGTGTTTATCGATTTTCTTGCCGACTGCGGCTTTTCCTACTGGCAGGTACTTCCCTTCTGCATGGTGGACGAATGCAACTCGCCTTACAAATCCTACTCCGCTTTCGGCGGCAATCCCTATTTTATCGATCTTGCCGTCCTGCGTGAAAAAGGGCTTCTCACAGACGACGAACTGCGCGAAGCACGGCAGGAGACGCCTTATTCCTGCGAATACGTGCGGTTGTACCACACCCGGTGCGAGCTTCTCATGCGTGCCTCCCGCCGCGTAAAGGATCGCGCCGAAATCGAGCGCTTTATCGAAAGCGACCGCTATCTTGCGGATTTCTGCCGCTTCATGGCGCTCAAAAACGCAAACGCCGAAAAGCCGTGGATCGAATGGACGGTCGACACCCCGGACGACGACGTGCTGTTCCTATGGAAATTCATACAGTATGAATTTTTCACCGAGTGGGCGGCGGTGCGGGCGTATGCCGCCGAAAAACACGTAAAGCTCATCGGCGACATTCCCATCTACGTTTCCTTTGACAGCAGTGATGTCTGGGCAAACCGGTCTCTGTTTCAGCTCGACCGTGACGGGCATCCGTCATGCGTCGCCGGCGTGCCGCCCGACTATTTTTCCGCGGACGGTCAGCTCTGGGGCAATCCGCTCTACGACTGGGATATCATGAAAAAGGACGGTTACGCATGGTGGTGCGACCGTCTGCGCCACAACTTTTCCCTCTTCGACTGCGTTCGTATCGACCACTTCCGGGCGCTCGAATCCTATTGGAGCATTCCGGCAAGCGCGGAAAGCGCCAAGGAAGGACACTGGGAAAAAGGTCCCGGCAAAGACTTTATCGACGTCATCAAAAGCATCGGCGGCGACGGCGGCATCATCGCCGAAGACCTCGGCGACATTACCAAAGAGGTCGCAGACCTTGTCGCGTACAGCGGCTTCCCCGGTATGCGCGTCTTACAGTTCGGCTTTCTTTCGGACGATGACAGTATCCACAAGCCGCACAACTATCCCGGCAACTGCGTCGCCTACACCGGCACCCACGACAACAACACCCTGCTCGGTTACGTGTGGGAGCTTGACGATAACACCCGCCGCAAGATGCTTGCATACTGCGGCTACACCGATCCCGCCTGGGACAGAGGCTATGCGAGCATCATCCGCACGCTCTTCGCCTCCCACGCATCGCTCGTTATCCTGCCCATTCAGGACATCCTCGGCTTCGGCTCGGATACCCGCTTCAACATTCCCGGCAAGCCGGACGGCAACTGGCGCTTCCGCATCACACGTGAACAGCTCTTCTCCGTTGACCGCGCCTATTACCGCCGTCTCAACGATCTGTACAAGAGAATATGACAAAGCGCGTGCCCCTTTCGGGCACGCGCTCTTCTTATGATCTTCGGTTTTTTATCAGGGAAACAACGGATGCTTCTTATGCAGGTCTTTCAGTTCCTTTTCCCAGTGGTGATATTCCGCGTCATTGCCGGCACGCTTCATTTCCATCTTGATATAATCACGCTGTTGCGCGTACGGTATATAATGAATGATCCATTCGATAACGGCATAAAGCACGACTACTACTGCAATAACGATCCACATAAAATCCATCTGTTCCAACCATCTTTCCGAGAATAACTGTTTTGCACAACGGTCATATTATAACACATAAGTTTCGGTTTGTCAACAGAAAAAGTCCATATTTCTGCCTTTTTTCGGCATTTTTCGCGTTTTTTACGTCCTTATTTTTACTGTGCCACCGAGAACGCCGAGCGGAAGGAGCAGCCTTCGAGAAACAGCGGGCTCTCCGACGTGCCGGGCGTGTTGTAGAACAGTCTTTCCGCCGCAAGCTCCTCGATCTCGGTGATCTCGCCGTTCAGGTAGGCTCTCACGCGCTCAATGGCTCTCTTGCAGCGTGCTTCCAGACAGCCGTACCGCCCGTCGAGCAGTTCGTAGCCGAACCCCTTATTATTGCGGTACCACACCTTCGCCGATTTTTCATGGAAGCGGACAAGGTCATCATACAGCACTTTGAGCTGACCGAGAGACGCGACGAGTGCCTGCTTATCCTGCGACTGATAGGCGTTTGTCAGATTGATGCCGACGTCGCACTTATCGTACAGCACCTTGACAAAGCTGCGGTAATAATCAAAGTAATACTCCATATTGCCCTGATGCGGCGCCGCGTTGAGCTTATCGAGATACGAACCGAAATGCGCCTTGATATCGAACTGCGTAAAGTTCTTGTCAAACTGCCCGAGCAAGATATCCTGATGCAGGACCTGCTTGGAAAGACCGCACTGATGCGACGGGCACATCTCATCGGAGAAAGTATCGACACCGAGTGCCCGGAAGGACGCCGCGTCGAGCCCGGTACACATCTTGAAGTATTCGTCGAAACGCTTATCGTCCGGCTTTTCGGGTGCGTAATTATATTCGGCATACATCTGCAAGCCGAACAACGACGCGAAAACACTGCATTCGGCACCGTTATCGCCCCAGAGCGTCGCGAACACGTCCTTTATCCCCTGCCGCATACAAGCGGTAAGTCCGCAGTTGGTGGTGACAATGGACTTATCATACTCAATAGCAGGTCCCATCCACGTCCACACGCCGCCGGCAAACACGACGTTACGGTTCATGCGCTTATGCGCTAAGATCATGCTTTCGTACATCTCGGCGTTGACGTGGTAGTAGTCCCAGAACACCACCGACAGGTCTTCCGGCGTATCGGTCGGCAGATCGGCGTGCGGATCGTAGTACATGCCCTTATCCGAGCCGTTGCAGAAGAACATATCGCTCCACATCATGGGCTTGAAGCCGTACTTATTGACGATCTCGATAACGCGTCCGAGGTGGCGCTCGATGATCTCGCGGCGGCTGACCTGACCGAACTTCTCACGGTACTGACCGGTACCGGTATCGGTGGACTCGTCCATGCCGATGTGGATCTTATCGGTATGATAGCACTCGCGTGCCGTCTTGATCATTTCCTCGATAAATTCGTATGTCTTCTCTTCGTCGCACAAAAGGGTACGGTCGGTGTCGCGGATGTCAGCCGCGTATTTCCAGCGAAGCGCCATGGCAAGGTGCCCCAGCGTCTGGATACACGGCACCGTCTCGATGCCGAAAACATCGCCGTATGCCACGATCGACTTGATCTCTTCCTTGCTGTATGCGCCGCGCAGATAGCCGAAATACGGGTATTTCTCCATCTGATAGGTATCTTCCGTGTACAGCATCAGACGGTTGAGCCCCATTCGTGCCATGTACCGGATCATTTCCTTGACGGCGTCCACCTTCAAAACGGCGTTGCGGGAGACATCGATCATGATGCCGCAGGAATCAAAGCGGGGCGCTTCCGTCAGCGTGAAAGAAGTTTCCTTTTGCGAAATACGGTAGTTCATAAGGGCACAAGCGCGGAAAAAGTCCGTCGGCGTGCCGTATTCGATCTGATACCCCTTCTCATCGGCGGAAACGGTGAACCCTTTTCCGTCCTTCTTTTTGACAAGTACCTCGGGCTCACTGCCACCCGCGCCGAACAGTTCCTCGAAGCCCCTTATGACTTCTGTGATCTCTCCTGTGATACGCATACCGTATCCCTCCTGAAAGTTTTATTTTTCCTGCTTTTTCCCCGCGTTTATCTTATTATAATATAACCTTTTCGAATTGCAAGTTAAATTTTCCTTTATTTACAAAATATTCATAGAGTATTTCGCCGCCGGCTTACGGCGCCCCGCTTTCCTCACAAATGCGAGAAAAAAGCGGTGTTTTTCCTTGCATAATTGCTTCTATGTTTTATTATGAACACAAGTTTTCAAAGAAAGGTGATCACCATGACTAATATCCGTACCGATTTCGGTCGCGTCCTCGGTCCCGTCAAGCCTATGCACGACGTCGGCGGCAACTTTGCCGACGGTCTGTTCGTCGATATTCCCAACATTTTCCGCGACTTCGACGCCGACGAGACCGATCCCGCAAACTACGATTTCGTCTTCACCGACTGGCTCATCCAAACGCTCATGTCCCATCACGTCGAGCCGGTCTTCCGCCTCGGCGTCTCCATCGAAAACTACTGCAAATGGCGTGCGTACCGCATTTTCCCGCCCAAGGACAACGCCAAATGGGCACACATCTGCGAACACGTCATCCGCCACTACAACGAGGGCTGGGCGGACGGCTTCCGTTACGGCATCACCTATTGGGAAATATGGAACGAGCCGGATCACACCCATCTGCCGCAGGACAATCAGATGTGGCAGGGTACGCCGGAGGAATATTTTGAACTCTACGACACCGCCGCAAAGCACTTGAAAGCATGCTTCGGCAACACCATCAAGGTCGGCGGCTTCGCTTCCTGCGGTTTTTACGGCATTTTCCTCGATCCTGAAAAATACGGGCTTTCGCGCATGCCCAACAAGCCATACGATTGGGAATACTCCAACTGCGTCGTGCGCTACCGCGTCGAGTTTTTCTACCGTTTCTTCCGTTACATCAAGGAGCACGGCTCCCGCAAAGCCCTCCTCGTCACCAATGTTTCGGGCGCCGCCTGCGAGTTTGAAACCGACCTCGACGGGGACATGAAGGTGTTCCTCATCGACAAGGACAACCTGCTTGCGGAAACCGATTTCGATCCCCGGCATTTTACCCTTGCCGACAATCAGTGCGCCCTCATCAAGAGCGTCTGACCGGTTTACACACAAAAAATGCATCCGTTGTTTACGGATGCATTTTCTTTTTTCGTTATTGGCGCAGGGGATTATCCATCTGAAAGACCTGCACCTGTCTGGCTTTGACACGCTCGATGAAGTCCTCGACGCTTTCAATGGGTGTTTCGGTCTCGATCCCGGCAAGACGGTGATTGGCGCCCGCCACATGATTATCCGATCCCGCCGTCACGGCGAGCCCGAACTCCTCCGCGTACAGCTTCGCCATCTGATTGGAACGGTCGGTGTTTCCGGCATTGATGATCTCCACGCCGTGTTCGACGTGCGGGTAAAGCCATATCTGCTCCGTCTGCCGGAAAGGATGCGCATGGATGACAAGTGCCCCGCTTGCCACGTACAGCGGCAGTTGTTCGCTCTTTTCCATGTGTTCGATCTCGGGATGCTTCAAATACCACTGCTTGTCAAGACCGTATACCAGAAAATCTCCGCCGAGATTCGACCACTTCGCACCGCCGTGTGACATTTCCACTCCCAGAAAGACTTTCAGCCCGACTTCTTTTCCGATTTTCACCGCTTCTTCATAATCGGAAAAGTAATACTCGATTTTTTCCTCGTACGGCTTCTTGCGGTCGATCCCCACGTTGCCGTTGACAAAATGGTTGGTGACAAAAATGCCGTCGTAACCGATTTGCTTGTAAAATTCGACCGTTTCTCTTACCGTCGCCCGTGCACAGCCGCTGACAGGCTTTGTATGCAGATGCGTTTCATACCGATACATGCTTTTTCTCCGCTTTCTGTCGTTGCGGGCGCTTTTTTTCGCCCTCATCACCCCTGCATTATACCGCGAAACCGCTCTTTTGTCAAGGCTTTGCATACGCAAAAAAGCTCTGCGGTTTCCCGCAGAGCCTTCATTTTTGTTTCAGTCGGTCACGGCTTCGATGATCCCGTATTCGTCGTTCTTTTTCTTATACACCACGCAGGGCGTTCCGGTATGCTCATGCAAGAACAGAAAGAAATCGTGTCCCAACAGATTCATTTGCATGACCGCCTCTTCGGGCGACATGAGACGGACGGGGATCTGCTTGTTGCGCGTGATGCGGATCACTTCCTCCTGCACGTCGTTCCACTGCGCTTCGGCAAGAGAAGCTTTATCGAAGGAGCCCGGTTTCAGACGTTTTTCCAAGCGCGTCTTGTTTTTGCGGATCTGCCGCTCGATAATATCCACTGCCTTATCCAACGCATTCAAGACCGTTTGGTCTTCCACCTCCGCACGGAACATGGTCGACGCCGCAAAGATCGTGATCTCGATGATCTCCTGCTCTTTCCGCGAGCGAAGCACGACGTTCGCCGTCGCCTCGTCGTCAAAAAACTTATCCAGCTTTGACAGTTTTGTCGTGATCCTCTTGGTCAGATCATCGGTTACGTGGAATTTTCTGCCGGTAATGGTCAGTTTCATGGGGACTCCTCCTGTATTTTTCTCGAAAGGTTTCCCTTTCTGTCATCAGTATACCACAGAGTCCGCGATTTGTAAAGAGATATTTGTGAAATTTATCCAAATATTTTCGTCAGCATATTGCCGTTTTCGTTTATTTTTACTCTTATCCGGCATAATCGTTATAATAATACTGCGCATCCGGGTCTTTATAGCCCCGCTCCTGCGCCTGCTTCTTCATCTGTTCCTCAAACGGCAGATCGAGCTCGTTCTGCTTTTTTTCGTTTTCGTATTCGATGGCATCCAACTGTTTTTGCAGTTCGTCCGCCCTGTCCTGCGCCACGTTGAGATCGAGCTGCTGTTTGACGGCAATGATCAACAGCAAGAGGATCACGATGACGATCGCCACGTGTTTGAGCAGTTTCATTCCGTTTCCTTCCTTTCTCTGTCCGACCTTTATCCGATCCTTTATCCGATCCGGCACAGACTGACGCGTCGGACGGCGCAGGCGTACCGGACACGCCCCGCAAGCGCCTTTTCACTCTTTTTTAACAAGCGGCACAGCGGTACCGTCACCCGTTTCACAAGCCCCCCGACAAGCCCGATCAGCCAGTCTGCCGTCTTTATCAGAAGCCGCGACAGCGTTCTTCGGTAGAGCAGCCATCCCGCAAGCATGGCGGGCGCTTCATACCATTTAAGGTTCCCGTCGTTGAAGGCATAGGCGTCGAACACGACCGCCACCGCCGTACAAAAGCAAAAGAACACGTCGTCGGCAAACACGACAAGCGCCGGTGCGCCGAGCAGTTTTCGCTTGATTTTCAGCAGGTCGTACAAAAGCCCCGCCAACATTCCGCACACGGCAAACGACACAAGCACCGGATACGGACTTCTTCCGAAGAGTATTTCCATGCTTTTTCCGTGCCCTGCCTATTCATTTCTGCCGAACAGCCTTGCGGCAAGCCCTTTTTTCCCGCTTCCCGCATCGCTGTAAGCCACGCATCGGATGAGCCCCGTCGCTTCGACCGTTCCTTTTTCGAGATCGAGCCCCGTTATGCTTAAATTTTCGCCCTCCACCGTCAGTGTGCCGCACGACACCGAAAGCACCACTTCATATTCGTCAAAGCTCTCCACCGAAGAAATACCGGTGAGCGTCACCTTTTTGCGATCCGTGATGGTGATCATGCCGCAGGTTTCCTGCATACCTCATCATACCCCTTTCCGTTTGACCGCTTACACGGCTTCAAAAAAGGATATGCCCGCAGACAGGGCTTTATTCCAGCACCCGATACAGCGTTGACGCCGCATCCTTTCCGACCGTTTCCTTTACGTCCGTCACGGCAAAGCGCACCGTCTTTTCGCCGAACGTGATGGCGATCTCGTCGCCGATCTTGACCTCATACGAAGCCTTGGCAGGTCTGCCGTTGACGGTGACGTGATCGGTGTCGCAGGCGTTGTTGGCGACCGTGCGGCGCTTGATGATGCGCGTTACTTTCAGATACTTATCCAGTCTCATGCGTTGTCTTCCTCTTTGGATTTTTCCGCCGTAAAGCGCTCGTTCCTGCGGTAGAGCGCCTCCTCGGCATTGATCTTTTTTGCATAGGTGAGATTGGCGACGAGAAACAGAAATTCGCCGATCTCCTCCTCCGTCACGTTTTCCGTCAAGGCTTCCGCCTTCTCACGGATACGCCCGACGAGCACGCCCGCGTCCTTTTCCACATTGCCGCCGTTCTTTTTATAGCGCGACAACAGCTTCTCCGCCCGGATAAGCGACGGCAGCGTCTTGGGCACGCTTTCGAGCTGTTTACCGACGGTATCCCGTGCCTTTTCCACCTTTTTGATAGCGTCCCAGTTTTCGATGACCTCGCCGGAGTCCTTTACCTTGACGTCGCCGAACACGTGCGGATGGCGCAGCACCATCTTCTTACACAGCTCGTCCGCCACGTCGTCGACGGTATACGCTCCGTTTTCACGCTCGATCTCGGCATGGAACAGCACCTGAAACAGCACGTCCCCCATTTCCTCGCGCATGAGCGCCGCATCGTTCAGATCAATGCCCTCGACGAGCTCATACGCCTCCTCGATGAGTGCGTTGCGCACCGAGGAATGCGTCTGTTCCCTATCCCACGTACAGCCGTCCGGACCGCGCAGAATCTCAACCAGTTCCACTGCGTCCGCAAGGGTATACCTTTCTTTTTTTCCGAATGCTTCGATTTTTTCCGTCATGCCTTATTCTCTTCCTTTTCGATAAGATTGTATTTTCCGAGTAAAGCACAGACCTTACCGCCACCCGGCAGCATGAGGATATCCTCTCTGTCTATGCCCTTCATAACAAGGATCAGCGCGAAATACACCACTGCCGCCGCTCCTATGGAGACGACCGTCACGATCGCCGTCGAAGACAGCACCCGTCCGAGAAGGGCGTTCACGCCGAACGCCGAAAGCCCGCACGCGATGCCGCAGACAGCGGGTTTCAGATAAATCTTACGGATATTCAACGAATAGCGCACCTTGACGAGCAGAAATACGATATTGAGCATCATGATGGTGAAGTAGCACAGCGCCGTGCCGATCGCCGCTCCCACGATACCGATACCGGGGACTGCCGACAGAAAGTACGTCGAGACGATCTTCACGAGAACGCCGCACGCCGTGGAAATGATGGTATACCTTTCATAGCGGTACGCCTGCAAAACGGAGTTGGTGATGGCGATGACGCCGAGGAAGAAGATGGCGCACGCCACCGTCGAAAGCGCCGCCGAGGCAAGGTCGATCTGCATGACCGTTCCGAATCCCGTGTCGATGCTTTCCTCGCGATACAGCAGTGAAATGATGCCCTTGGACAGCGTGCCCATACCGATGGCACACGGGATGGACAGGATCGCCGTGATGCGCAGAGCCGAGCTGATATGCTTATGACATTCGTCGCTGTTGCCCTTGGCAATGGCGGCGGAAAGTGCCGGAATGACGCTGGTGCCGAACGGGTAAATGAGCGGCGGCACCATATTGAGAAGCGTGATAACGATGGAATTATACACCCCGTAGAACTGCTCCGCCGCAAGCGACGTGATACCGGTCTTGACAAGCTGTCCCGACATGACGAAAACGTCCACGGTATTGGTGAGCCCCATGATGGACGAAGCAAGGGCGATGGGAAGCGACGTGACGACAAGCTCTTTCAGCAGATCGCCCGAGGTGCGCACCGGCATATCCGGTATACTCTCCCCCTTCATCGCGCGATTATGGCGCAGTTTGACGATGGCGATATACACCGTCGCCGCAAACACGCCGACCGTGACGCCGGAAATGACGAGAGCGGCGACCTGATAGAGCGGTCTGTTCAGAACGCGGTAGAAATACCATGCGGCGGCAAGTCCGATCGCCATTTTGCCGACCGATTCGATGACCTGCGAGACAGCCGACGGCACCATGTTCTGAAGCCCCTGAAAATAGCCGCGGTACGCCGAGGAAATACAGATAAAGAAGAGCGTCGGCGCGATGGCGATCATGGCAAGATACGAGTCAGGCGAATGTGCGCCTTCGGCAAACTGATGCGAGAACACGATCATGATGACCGTCCCGACAAGTCCGATGATGAAAAACAGCCAGTACGACAGCCGGAAAATGCGGTTTACCTCCCGCGTGTTTCCGCGGCAGTTGCTCGCCGCCACCATTTTGGAGACCGCCACCGGGATACCCGCCGTCGAGATCATATACAGCGTGACGTAGATGGAATAGGCTTTCCCGAAATAGGACATGCCCTCCGAGCCGATAAGGTTGGTGAGCGGGATCTTGAACACCGCTCCGATGATCTTGACAAGGATCCCCGACGCCATCAGAATAAACGCGCCGAACACAAAGGTTTGCTTTTTCTGTTTCATCTGCTGTCTCTCCTATTTTGTAAACGCGGCGTAAAACGCTTCGACCGACGCCCGGTCAAAGCCGCCGTACTTGCTTTCGTCCAGATATTCATACGGGTACTTCGGCGCGAAAAGCCGCCGTATCTTTTTACCGTCCGGCGGAACGAGCTTGGTGACCGCTCCCGCTCCCGCTCCAAACACGGTATGATATTCGCCCATCATGTATATATTGTACCGGCTTTCAAAGCCGTCCCTTGCATAGCCCACGTTTTCCAGATTCCCCACCGTGTTCTTCTGTCTGTACAGATAGTACGGCGCATAATCCGCTTCCGTCAGCACACGCGCCGCGTACGAGACCATTTCTCCGGCGTCGAACGACGCCGTATCGACCACGGCGGAATGCGCCGTTTTATACTCCGACGAGCGTTTGAGCGTAAACGCATGAACGGTGACGTTCTGCGGCTCGTTTGTTAAGACGCGGCGGACGCTGTCATAAAAGCTTTCGGTCGTTTCTCCGGGAAGTCCCGCGATAAGGTCGGTATTGAGGCAGGAAATGCCGACGCGCTTTGCCAGGTCCATGCACCTTTCGTAATCGGCGAAGGTGTGCGTGCGTCCGACCGCTTTCAATATCTCGTCGTTCGCCGTCTGCGTATTGATGCTGACGCGTCCCACGCCGTTTTCGTGAAGCAGGCGCAGTTTTTCTTCGGTGATGCAGTCCGGACGTCCCGCCTCGAAGGTATACTCCTCTAAGGATGCTATGTCAAACGTGCCCGATATATGTGCAAGCAGTCCCGAAAGCGTCTTTTCGTCAAGCACCGCCGGCGTTCCTCCGCCGACGTACACCGTTTTGAGCGTCAGTCCGAGCGCGTTCACGGTGTCCGCGATATCCGAAATCTCCCGTTTCAGCCGTTCGACGTAGTCGGGGATCAGCGCGAGAAGCCGCGATGTCGTGCACGAAACGAACGAACAGTACCGGCATTTTGTCGGGCAGAACGGGACGGAAATATACAAACTGCACGTCCCGTCAGGCAGATTCTCCGTCATTTCGCGTTCCTTCTGTGCCGTCTGCACGCACAGGTGTGCTTTCTGCGGCGAAACGGCATACGTCTCCGCAAGGATACGTTCCGTTTCCTCCGCCGTACGGCTTTTCAGATACGCCGCCGCAAGCTTTGCCGGGCGGATGCCCGTCAGGATGCCCCACGGAGACATGTAACCGAACGCTTCTTTGAGTGCCGACAGGCACACCCGTCCGATAAAGTTCTTGACGGACAGGCGTTCATGCTCCCGCATGAGGCACGTTTCCGTTTTTTCCGTCCGTCTGCCGTCGAGAACCAGCCCGACAGACACCGTATATCCGTATTGTCCGTCAGTTTCCGCCGATACCGAAAGGCTCCACCCGTCCCCGTTTTCCGCCGTCTCCGAAAAGGTCTCGCACGGCAGGTACAGCAAGACGAGCGACTGTATATAATTGACGGAAACACATCCCGTCGCATCCTTCAAAACGATCCGCATGATCTCTCCTACAACTGCTCGGTATCCAGCCACAGCGTGACCGGTCCGTCGTTGGTGAGTTCCACCTTCATATCGGCGCCGAACACGCCCGTCTGCGTCGGGAAGCCATACGTTTCCCCAAGCTGTGCTACGTAGTACCGATACAGCGCGTCAGCCGTCTCCGGCTTTGCCGCCTGCATGAACGACGGACGGTTCTGCCCCTTGCAGTCGGCGCACAGCGTAAACTGTGACACCACAAGCATCCGGCAGTCCTCCCCCTTTTCTTTCAGCATGAGCGGCGACTGATTCATCTTTCCGTTCTCATCGGTGAAAATACGCAGATTTGCCGTCTTTTTGGCAAGAAACGCCGCCTCTTTTTCCGTATCGTTTTCCGTGACGCCGAGAAAGATCAGAAAACCTTTCCCGATCTTGCCGACGGTCTCGCCGTCCACTTTCACCGAGGCGCTGTCAACGCGCTGGACGAGTGCTTTCATCCCGTTATCCCTTTCTCTTATCAGGAAAATCCGCGTGTGACGTCCACGATGTCCTTGATGCGGCGCAGGCGCTCGACGATGGACGAAACGTGAGACGTGTTGCGGCAGGTGATGGTCAGATTGATGAGCATACCGCCGCCCGACGTTTCCTTGGAATTCATGGCGTGCACCGGCACTTTCATGTCGGCAAACACCGCCGATATATCCGCAAACAATTGCAGAGAGCTGTTGGCGTATATCTGTAACAGCGCTTCATACGAGCCCGTCGTATTATCGCCCTGTTCCAGCGACACCTGCGACCAGCGCACCGTCAGCCATCTGTCTTTTTCTTCTTCTTTTTTCAAGCCCGCCTGTACGTTCGGGCAGTCGTATTTATGTACCGAAACCCCGAAGCCGCGCGTGACAAAGCCGATGATGCTGTCCCCCGGCAGCGGATTACAGCACTTGGCAAAACGCACCTGACAGTTGTCGATGCTGTCGACGATGACGCTCTGGATGGCGCCGCTCTGCTTCTGCTTTTCCCGCCTTATCTCGGAAAGCGGGTTCTGCACCGACGTGACGAGCGCTTCCATCGGGTTGCCGCCCGGCTCTTCCTCCGCCTTGACGACACGGTCGTATTCTTCCTTGAAGCGCGCCGAATACTTGGAGAGCGAAAGCCCGCCGTAACCGACGTTATTATAGAAATCGTCGACGTCCACAAAGCCCGCCCGCTTGACGACCGTTTCCACGATCTCGTTCTTCTGCACTTCGGTGCATTCCTTGCCGTAGTGCCGGAATTCGCGGTCGACCTCGGCTTTGCCCTCGATGATGTTCTCATCGCGCTTTTCCTTCTTGAACCACTGGCGTATCTTGTTTTTGGCTTCGCTGGTCTTGACGATTTTCAACCAGTCTCTGCTCGGTCCTTTTGAGGATGCCGACGTCACGATCTCACAGATCTGTCCCGTCTGCAAGACCGTGTCGATGGGAACGATAACGCCGTTGACCTTGGCACCTACCATCTTATTGCCGACGGCGGAATGGATGGAATAGGCAAAATCTATGGGGTTTGAGCCATAGGGCAGGCTGATGACGTCCCCTTTCGGGGTGAAAATAAAAGTCTCGTCCTCAAACAGGTCGATTTTGAGCGGACGCAGAAATTCGTCGGTGTCCCCCGACGTGTTCTCGTTTTCGATAAGCGTCTTGATCCATTTGAGTTTTTCCGCGATGTTCTCTTTGTCAAGATCGCCCGACTTATACTTCCAGTGTGCGGCGATGCCGTACTCCGCCGTTTCGTGCATTTCCTCCGTCCGGATCTGCACCTCGAACGGGATACCCTGCTTTCCGATGACCGTCGTATGCAATGAGCGGTACAGATTGGGCTTCGGCGTGGAAATGTAGTCCTTGAAGCGTCCCGGCATGAGGTTGAACATCTCGTGGATGATGCCGAGAACGGTATAGCATTCGAGTTCGGTATTGACGATGATGCGCATGGCGTAAAAATCGTATATCTCGTCAAAGCTCTTATTCTGATTGTACATCTTTTTATAGATGCTGTATATGGATTTGACACGCCCCTCGATCTTGAACGGGATGCCCACCTCGTTGAGCTTATCCATGACCTGCTGTTTGGCGGTATTCAGAAAATCCTTGCTCTCGCCGAAGCGATGCTCGATGTCCTTCTTGACCTCCTCGTAGCCGATGGGATCGAGGTATTGCAGTGCGAGATTTTCCAGTTCGATCTTGATACGCTGGATACCGAGCCTATGCGCAAGCGGTGCGTAGACGTGCATGGTTTCGAGTGCGATGGCACGCTGGCGGGATTCGCTCTTGGCGTTGAGCGTGCGCATATTGTGAAGCCTGTCCGCAAGCTTGATGAGAATGACGCGGATATCCTTCGACATGGCGAGAAACATCTTGCGCAGATTTTCTATGCTCTCGTCTTCCTTGCTTTCAAAGGGGATATCCGTCAGTTTCGTCAGCCCGTCGACGAGCTCCTCCACCGTTTCTCCGAAACGCGTCCGCAGGTCGTCGGGGTTGGTCTTATCCTTGCAGTCCTCTATGGTATCGTGAAGAAGCGCCGCACAGATGGAGTCGGTGTCCAGTTCAAGCTCCGCCACGATCACCGCTACCGAAAGCGGATGCGTGATATACGGCTCGCCCGATTTACGGAACTGTCCCGCGTGCATATCCGCCGCATATTCATATGCTTTGCGGATCTTGTCCATGTGATAAGGGCGTCCCGTTTTTTGCAGACGCTGTTCGAGATCCTCATAGGTAACGGTCATGTGCTCTGTCCTTCTTACGCTTTATTTTTTATCCTCTTCAAAATGGCGGAGCTGCCGAGGTCCACCTTGCCGTTGGAGCGAAGCAGTTCGATCTCCGCCTTTCCCGCAACCACGCGATTCATGCGGATGAGCCCGAATTCGTGGAAGACCTCCAACGCGATGTCGAGCATACACGGTGTCACGTCCACGTGATAATCGGTACTGATGCGCGAAGCCGCCGGGAAAACCGAGATGATCTGCGGCTCGTTATAAGCAAACGTCGCTTTCAGATGCAAAAAGATGCTCTTGAAATGTATCAGCTCCGGAACGTGCTCCGGCGGGCAGGTGACCTCACCGTTCATGACGTCCTCAAACAGTTTCATCTGATTGCACATACTTTCGTATACCGTTTTTTCCGGGCGTACGTCCTTGACGTAGACCTGCACCGTCTTGAAGCCGCGGAAATCGTTATAGCCGAGTCCCGCCATAAAGTCTGCCCGCATTCCTTCCGCGAACGGGAAGGCTTCCTTGGTCATTCCGAAGTATACGGCAATGAACGACACGCCGTCTTTTTCCAACACCAGTTTGAGATGCTTGCCCTCGCCGATGGCGTACAGCTCCTTGACGAGAACGTCCCGGATGCAGAACAGCGGCTCGGCATTGCCGAGTCCGTACGGTTCGAGCTTGGCGATCTCCAACGCGTTTTCTAACGTGATATCCTTGCCGCCTATCTCAAAATCGGCGTCCAGATAGGTACACACTGCGTCAAAATCAAACGTCTCTTTGGCGTATTCGTTGATCTTGCGGCGAAATTCCGGCACCTGATCGCGCATGATGGTCAGTCCCGCCGCGAGCTCGTGTCCGCCGTACTTGATGAGGCTTTCCTTGCACTGCGAGATGGCTTCGTTGATATTGAAGCCCTTGACGCTCCGTCCCGAGCCCTTTCCGGTGTCACCGTCAAAGGAAATAAGAATGGACGGCAATCCGTACCGCTCGGTGATCTTGGAGGCAACGATGCCGATGACGCCGAGATGCCAGCTATCCGACGTCAGAATGATGACTTTATCGTTCTCAAAATCGGTCGTGCGCTCGATCTGTTCGACCGCCTGCGTAAAGATCTCGTTTTCCACAAGCTGACGCTCCCTGTTGACGGCGCACAGATAATCGGCGATGCTCTCGGCTTCCACCTGATTCTCGGTGATGAGAAGCTGAACGGCTTTATTGACGTTGCCGATACGTCCCGCCGCATTGATGCGCGGCGCAAGACCGAAACTGATGGAAGACGCCGTGAAACGGCGGTTCTTGCCGGAATGGCGCTCGCTGAACGCATAGGCGATGAGCGCTTTGAGCCCGGGATTGGTGGTCTTTTCCAACCGTTCGAGCCCCATTTTGACGATGACGCGGTTTTCCCCGATGATGGGCATGACGTCCGCCACCGTTCCGAGCGCCGCGATATCGGCATACTGCATACAGAGCCTATGGATATTCTTATTCTTTTCCAAGGCGCATACGACCTTGAACACCACGCCCACGCCCGCAAGTTCCTTAAAGGGGTACACGCTGTCCGCACGGTGCGGGTTGACGACCGCCACTGCCTCCGGCAGACTTTCCCGGCACTCGTGGTGGTCGGTGACGACCGTCTCGATGCCAAGGGACTTGGCATACTCCACTTCCTCCGAAGCCGTGATGCCGCTGTCCACCGTGATGATCAGCCGGATTCCCTCGTCGTGAAAGCGCGCGATGGCGCCGGGATTGAGCCCGTAGCCCTCGTTGACGCGCTCGGGGATATAATACTCGGCATCGGCACCGCGGCCTCGCAGATAGAGCAGCAGCATGGACACCGACGTCACGCCGTCAACGTCATAGTCGCCGTAGATCATGATCTTTTCTTTTTCCGCTATGGCCTTTTCAATGCGGGAAACCGCCTTATCCATATCGGGAAGCAGAAAAGGATCGAGCAGCAGTTCATGGCCGCCGCCGGCAAACTTTGACGCTTCCGTCGGATCGTCATAGCCCTTGGAAACGATGAGCTTTGCCAGAAATTCGCTGACGCCGAGTTCGGTGCTGAGTTTTTCCACCGTCTTTTCATCCGGTGTTCTGGTGTTCCAGACATTGTTGGAGCGATTATTGATATGCATGGCTTTATGTCGCGGACGTATCCCGTCCGCTCTCCTCTATGATTTTTCCGATACAAATGCGGACGCGCTTACGCGAATAAGCGTTTGCCGCAAGCGAAAGAACCGCAAACGATACCACAAGACCGACCGTTGCCGAAAGGGCGCACACGTCTGTTCCCTGCCCGAACGCTTTTGCGGCAAACCAGCACGCAAAGGCAAACAAAAACGGCAGAACGAACGTGACGAACGAAAGCCACGCAAGCGGACGGTCATCCGTCTCCACTTCCACGGTGTCCCCCACTTTTGCTCCGACGTCGTTGAAAGCCGTGACACACACGGTTTTGCCGCTGTCGGAAAGCAGAAATTCGGCGTGGCAGGCGTCCTTCCCGGCACAGTCGTGACAGGAAGCGCAGGCACTCGTGCGCTCGACGCGCACCTTCGCCGTCTTTTCTCCGACGTCGATGACAGTCCCTCTCGTTTTCATGCTCTTGTCACTCCTTTGGTTTTATCGCAAGGTCTCAATATACGCAAGTGCCGTGCGGATGCCGTCCACGGCGGCGCTGGTGATGCCGCCGGCATAGCCGGCGCCCTCGCCGCAGGGATACACGGAGGCACAGGAAACCGAACGGTAAAACGCGTCTCTGTCGATCCGCACCGGGCTCGACGTGCGCGTTTCCGGCGCCGTCAGCACGGCATCATCCGACGCAAAGCCGGAAATCTGTTTATCAAATGCCGCAAACCCGTCAAGCAGGCGCTCGTTTACGTACGACGGGAACAGCATATCCAGATCGCACACCGCCGTTTTGCCGGTATAGCTCGGCAGGATACGCCCCGGCTCAGTATGCGCGCATCCGCGCTTAAAATCACCGAGCGTCTCGACGGGCGCCGCACCGCCCGCACCGGCGAGCAAGAAGGCTTTTCTTTCTATCTCTTCCTGAAACGCCATGGCTTTTTCCGGCGTGTTTCCGTAATCCTCCGGTCGGATGGCGACGGCGATGGCGGCATTGGCGTTACGCCCGTCGCGGGCATAATCGCTCATGCCGTTGGTGACGATCGTCCCCTTCTGTGAAGCCGATGCCACCACCTTGCCGCCCGGGCACATACAAAACGAATAGACTGCCCGTGCCGCGGCGTTTTCTTTGAGGGAAAGGGTATACTGCCCTTTTTCCAGTGCCGCGTATCCCGCAAATTTTCCGTACAGCGCTCTGTCTATGTCCTCCTGCCAATGCTCCACGCGCACGCCGACCGAATACGGCTTCGCCGTAAGGCATATATCCTGCGCCATCAGCGTGCGGAAGGTATCGCGTGCGCTGTGTCCGATACACAGAAACAGCGCCGTGCAGGAAATCTTTTCACTATGATTGACCACTACCCCCGACACGTCGCCGCTTCGGGTACGCAGGATATCCGTCACGCAGGAACAAAACCGGATCTCCGCACCTCGCGCACGTATCTCCTCCCGCATCCGGCGCACGATCTCTTTCAGCCGATCCGTGCCGACATGGGGTTTGGCAAGATACTGTATCTCATCCGGTGCACCGAAGCGCACAAATGTTTCGAGTACGAACGCGCACAGCGGATCGTGGATGCGCGTCAGCAGTTTTCCGTCGGAAAACGTACCGGCACCGCCCTCGCCGAACTGCACGTTGGTCGTTTCGTCAAGTTCCCCGGTCCGAAAATACTTTTTCACCTTGCGCGTACGTTCCTCCACGTCCGCACCGCGTTCGAGCACGATCGGGCGCAGTCCCGCAAGCGTCAGCGTATACGCAAGGAACATCCCCGCGGGACCGAATCCCACGACGACCGGGCGTTCGGTCGCTTTTTCAACGCACGGAACGCAGAACGGCTCCGCCGTCATACGCTCAAATCCCGCCGGCAGTTTTTCGCCCGCAAGTCCGTTCTCCGGCTCGATCGACACGGTATAGATGAACCTCATCTGATCCTTTCGCCGTGCGTCAAGCGACTTTTTATAGATGGCAAACCGTGCGTCGCCGCCTTTGCTTTTTAACGACGCCCGATACAGCTTTTTCGCTTTTTCTAATGCCAGCGCATCGTGATACGCCTTATCCTCCGCCGTAAGCGGCACACGGATATCACGGCACAGCAACAGTTCACGCGGCATTGTCCGTGCCTTCCGGCAAAACGGGCTGCTCTCTCGCGGTCACCGTGACCGTGACGTCCGTCACTTCCTTGGCATTGGCACGAAATTCTCCGTAAGCGGTCATGCCTTCGGGAACTTCAAGCGCCACGTCGAAGGTTCCCGCTCCCGTCACGGTAAACGGAACGGTCCTGATACCGGAAAGCGTTTCCGCTTCGCTGACGCTGCCCTTGACGCAGACGTTCTGCGGCGTAACGGTGACGTCATAAAGTTGTTCGTCATACGTCGTCTGCGGTGCGACCGGCACGCTCACCGTCTTATAGACGGGAATGCTGACGTTTACGGTTTCCGGCGAAACGACAAGATAATTTGAGGTGACCTCATACCCGTTACGGTCGATGAGTTTCAGCACACCACTCGAGCTCACGTTATTTTTGACGTTGCCGAGGTGCAGTTCGAAGACCGCCTTGACGATGCTCTTGACGTCAGCCTCCGGTCCTTTGACCATGACGGATGCCGGCGTCCACTGCGTTTCGCCGAGCTGATAGGGGTACTGGATATTGAACGTGACCGACGGCTCGACCGGAATCTCGGCCTCCACCGTCTTATCCACGATAAACGTTACGGTATCGGCACTCGACGAAACGACCGTCACGTTGCCCGGTACGTCCACGTTTACCGTAAAGGTATAACTGCCGATATTATTGATGCCCGACATATCGACGGACGCCTTGATGTCCTTCGCCGTGATGCCGTTGATGACGCTGTTGGTGCCCTTGACGGTAATATCCAGCGAAGTACGGAAGCCGCTCGCGATATCCAACCCGAGATCGGAGTTGAAATTCTCCATGCGGATGGGAATATCCTTGAACTGCTTTTCGACCTCCACCGCCTGGAACACGTACAGCCACAGCAAGAACGCCGCCAGCACCGACAGCACCTTGGCAAGCATATTGGAGCCTTTTTTCTGCGTTTTCATGCGCCCTTTGGCGTCAAACGTCTCGGTGATGTTTTCAAGCGAGGTCTCGTTCGGTTTATATTCGTTTTCCGTCATATCCGTCAGCCCTCCGTTTTCCCAAAGAGAATATGCCGATGCGTCTTATCCGGCTCCTGCTTTTCGCCGATGAGGTTTTTGACGAGCGTCTCTTTCAGCTTTTCCGGTGTGTAATCACGCGTCAGCGTTCCTTCGATCGCCACCGAGATATTGCCCGTTTCCTCCGACACAACCACCACGACCGCGTCCGAGTTTTCACTCATGCCGAGCGCCGCGCGATGACGTGTGCCGAGGTCGCGGTTGACGTCGTCGTTTTCGCTGAGCGGCAGAAAACAGCCTGCCGAATACAGCCGGTAGTCACGGATGACGAGCGCACCGTCATGCATGGGCGCTTTATTGAAGAAGATGTTCTGAATGAGGTAATCCGAAGGCTCGGAGTCGATGACGGTGCCGGTCTTGATGATATCGCCGAGTTTGGTCGAGCGTTCAAACACGATAAGCGCTCCCACCATTTCCCGCGAAAAGAAGGAAGCGGCTCCCACCACGGCGTCGATACAGTTGAAGACGTCAGACGCGTTTTCAGTCTCCTTATGCGAAATGGAGGAGATAAAACTATTGCCGCCGACTTTTTCGAGAAAATAACGCAGTTCCGACTGGAACACGATGACAAGTCCGATGATACCGACCTGCACCACGTTACTGAGCAGGAAATTGAGGGCGAACATATTGAAAATATCACTGATGAGCAACAGGATCAGGATAAACACGATACCGACCGCGAGTTTTCCGGCGCGCCTGTCCCGGATAAACTTGAATATGTAGTAGAAAACGACCGACACGATGGCAATATCCAGCACGTCAAACAGCGTTATGGAGGTCACGCGGCTGACAACATAATTCAAGATATTGGTTATAAAATCCATGCTTACGACCATTCCTTTCTTTGCGGTACGGGCAAGTCTACCCCACCCATAGAAATACACAGATAATTATACCACAACATTTATGATTTGAAAACACTTTTTTTGAAAAAAATATCGATTTTACATTTTATATACAAAAGGCAGCGTGCCGCTGCACCCAA
>JAZRVE010000111.1:0-10211 GCA_045598975.1 Eubacteriales bacterium | reverse complement strand
CTGACCGCGGGACACCTCATATAATTATACTGCGAGCTCACGCTCGCGGTATGGATGCAACGGCACGTTGCCGCGGTATGGGTGCAACGGCACGTTGCCGCGGTATGGGTGCAACGGCACGTTGCGGCGGAAAACGTTCGGCGTCAGTCTTCTTTTACAAGAGACAGCACGAGTGCGGGTGCGCTCTCATCGGCGGGATCGTCATTTTTGCCGAGCTCGTCGATCAGCTTGCCGTCAAGCGTCAGCACGTTGCCTTCGATCACGGCATCCGGAAGCATATACTTACCGCCGCCGATGGTGACGCGGTCGGTGATGTCGATCGCCTCATCCTTGGCAAGATCCTGTGCGTACACCTTCATGCCGGTGATGGGACGATCAAAGTGGAGGGACAGCGAACGGAAGTGTCCGAAGACACCGACCGGTTTATCGGCAAGAGCGCCGTCTGCGCGGACGTCTGCCTGCGGGAAATAGAAGCCGTCATCCATACAGCGTGCGACGGTTGCCACGGCAAAAGCGCCCGTGATGGGGTTGACCGACGTCAGCACGAACGGCGCTTCGCCCTTTTCGTCGGGAATGACCTCAGCGAGAGGCGCGTTGCGGGAGAGCTTGGTCGGAGCGTACTGATGCAGGACCTCGTCGCCGATATACGGCCATACCGTCGGATCCTTATGATAATGATACCAATCGTAGAACAGATCCTTACTGAACAGGTTCTGTCCGTCGCCGAGACCGAATGCCGGCGAGAAGTGTCCGTCGCCTTCCTTGCGGTGCTGTCCCTCGTCAAGACGGAACGCAGGCGCAAGACGCTGGAAGCGGGCTGCCTTTAACGAATCGTTGAACAGCGGCTTATCCACGTTGCTCATGCTGCCGAACGCCATACCGAGCGCGGCGGCGATAACGGGGTTATCCTCGACGTTGATGATGCCGGCATATTCGGGAGCGGTACGGAACTCGGGATTCATGAGCTTGGCAATACGCATGAGCGTCGTGCAGTAGTTGAATTCCGCCGTCACGTCGTAGGTACGGTAAGCGTCGCCAATCATAAGCGTCTGCCGTCCGATATCAAGGAAGTCGAGATACGGCTTCTTGACCTGCTCTTCGGGATCGCAGTCATACGCCGGTCCGAAAATACCGATGACGTGCTCCATTATGATATCCGGGCAGTATTTCTTGAAAATATTGGTCATGCCCTGGCGGAAGCCGACGTCACGTCCGTGCCAGCCCCAGTCGACCTTCAGGTATTTGATATCCGCATAGGCGCACATTTTGGCTTTTTCGGTGAGGATACGCTCCATCTCCTGAAAGCACTTTGCGCGATCCCACGTGCGGTCTTCTTCAAAGCAGTTTGCCGGGATCCAGAGACCGAGTCCCGCATACCCGAGTTCTTTTACCTTATCCGAGATGTATTTAAGACGATCCTCCATGCTCAGATGAGCAAGCTCGGGGTATTTTTCATCATACAGGAAGAACGAGCCGAATTTTTCACAGCCCTCGTCACCGTGGTGATCGGTATTCATCGGCACGTCCCAGCCGTCGTCGAGCAGTGCAAGGATATCCTTGCGTGCTTCTTCCGGGATCGCCGTCAAAATGCCGTCTTTTCCGAAAAAGAAATCGATCGAGCAGCGATTGCGCATAAAAATGACTTCTTCCAAGCCATCCGTTTTCTTTTCGGGATTCTTCCAGCTCAACTGGTCGGAGAACGTGCAATAATAATTATACACGGTTCCCTGCGGTGCCTTCGGTATCAGATTCATATTGCTTACCTTCCTTTTCCAATTTTCCTCTGACGGTGCGCCATACGGCGGCAACCCGTCGACAACAGTATACACGATTCCGGCAAAAAAAGCAATAGATTTTTCCGTATTTTATTAGCACAATTTTGCACTTTTCTTGTGCAATCTTGCCATTTCGCTTGCAATTCCGGACGTTCTGCGGTATAATGGAGCAAAACAGGACGGAGGACGACCATGCTGAACATTCATCTGATCTATCTCGGTGCGCCCAAAGAGGACTACATCCGCGACGCGCTGAACGAATACGAAAAGCGGCTGTCGCGCTCCTGCCGCGTCATCGAAAAATGTCTGAAACCGGAGATGCTTTCCGCTTCTCCGTCCGCCGGAGAGATCGCCGCCGCGCTTTCTTCGGAAGCGCAGAAGATACGGGATGCCATTCCCAAGGGTGCCTACACGGCGGCGCTATGTGTGGAGGGAAAAACCATGTCCTCGGAAGCCTTCGCCGACCTGTTACGGGACGTCCCGGTGAGAGGATATTCGGACGTGGCGTTCATCGTAGGCAGTTCGTTCGGGTTAGACGAGGCGTTCAAGCGCGAATGCGACTTACGGTTATCGTTCTCCCCCATGACGTTTGCGCACTCACTGTTTTTGGTCATGCTGGCGGAGCAGATTTACCGCGGCTTCGCCATCAACAGTGGGACAAGGTATCACAAATAATTTTTCAGCCGCACCGCTTGCGCCGCAAGCGGTGCGGGAAGCGTGCCGCTTCACCCAATATTGCGCCGCAAGCGGCGCGGGAAGAACGGTTTACTTTTTTTCTCGCAAGAGAAAGAAAAGTAACTCCTTTTTTCTTACAAAAGAAAAAAGGAGTGCAAAAAAGATTGCCGGGGAGTAGCCCCGGACTCCCTTACGCCGCAAATGACGACTGCGCGCGGAGCGCTCCGTCGGGAGATTTGCGGCGGTGCGAACATTTGCCGCAGTGTCACCGATTATGCCATACAAAAAAACCGAGCCTCGCGGCTCGGTTATGTTTTTATTGTACTATCGGCGGCGTACTGCCGGAAATTCTTGATTCGCGGAAAGGGATGGTGTAGGTTAAATACGTCCCTATCCTGCTTCCTGCCTCTATCCAACGCGCGGAAAGTTTCTGCAAGCAAAAGATATGTGGCACGCACTTATGGGTTTTGCGCAATGCCGCCACAGTCAACGGCGGCATTGCCCCTGACCGCGGGACTCTGCGGCTATTGTCACTGCTTTCTTACGCTCGCGGATCGCCCCGCGCATGCGGCGCGGTATGGGTGAAACCGCAGGTTTCTTATAGGTATTTGGTCACGATCGCTTCGGCTTTGTCACGCTTGGCGAGCATATCCTTAACAAGAGCAAACTGGTTGCGCGCACGGTCAAGGTTATGCGTCGGATACTTGATGCCAAAGTATACGTCGCCGTCGATGTAGTCGGTGAGAAAACGCATACCGCATTCGTACGTCATGATGATCGCCGACGAGAACAGCAGTTTCCGTTCCGTCTCGGTCAGCACACTGCGGGCGCTTTCCAGATAGCCCTTGGCAAAGGCGTCGAAGACTTCAAGATCGAACTTGACGTTGTCAAGATCGGTACTGTCCTCCGGCGCCGTCGAAGCACCGAAGCGGAGCGCGTCGCCGAAATCGTACAGATACGAGCCGCTCATGACGGTGTCGAGGTCGATCAGGCATAGACCCTTTCCGGTCTTGCTATCAAATAAGATATTATTGAGTTTGGTGTCGTTATGGCTGACGCGGAGCGGCACACGTCCGTCGGCGATGGCATCCGTGATGAGCTTTGCCGTATCTTCCAGCGAATAGCAGAACTCGATCTCTTTCTTCACCGTGTCGGCACGTCCGGAAGCGTTCTTTTCCACTGCTTTTTTCAGATTGTCAAGCCGTTTGGGCGTGTTGTGGAAATCCGGCAGGACGTCAAACAGCGTGGAGGCGTCATAATCCGAAAGCAGACTTTGAAATTCGCCGATGATCCTCGCCGCTTCGTACATGACCTCCGGCGTTTTTTCATCGGTGTAGGAAAAGGCATTGCCGATGTACCGATACGCACGGTAGGTGCCTTCGCTTCCCTCATACAGCGTATTGCCGTCCACGGTGCGCAGATACACGACCGTTTTACGGGATGGATCGATATCCTTGAGCGCCAGCTTTTTGCGAATGAATCCCGTCACGGCAAAAAGGTTGTTCATGACTTCTCTGCTGTTGGGAAACACAGTGGTATTGAGCTCTTGGAGAATGTAGTCGTCACCGATCTTATAGGTCTTATTGATGTGTCCGTCGCCGAAAAGGATCGGCTTTCCGATGATTCCGAATTCCGCAAGTACGGTCTTTAACATGAATAACCCCTCTTTTTCAGTTTATATTTTTTACATTATACATCCTTTTCAAAAAAAAAGCAACACTTTTTTGATTTTTATCGTTTTTGCTTTGACAAACAACGTCCCCACGATGTCCTGCGACACCGTGGGGATGCTTATCAAACGGTTATTTCCGTCATGTTTACAGGAAACAGTAGCGGTTGCCCTTGACTTTATAGTCAATTCCGAAGATGCGTCTGATATCGTCGATGGCAATCAGCGGAATCCCATCCTGATAGAATATAGGGCGAATAAGATCATAGCTTTCACCGTTCTTGGTCACATACGCCTGACCGACCTTGACGGTATAGCGATCGTTCTCGTTCCAGATTTCCAAACACTCATCGTCCTTGAACCACTCGTACTTACTTTTGAGCACCTTTTCAAACACACCGCTTTCCGGGTTGAGCGGCACATACAACTGTTTATTTATCATCGGCACATACAGGTCATAGAAGAGCTGACTGCCGTCATCGGCAAACAATGTATAGTGCGGCACGGCGGCATAGAAGGTAATGCTCTTGATGACAAAGTCACCGTTCGCGACCGGCATGATGGCAAAAGACTTGATGTCGCCTGCCCACGATTCACACAGATCCAAATCGAGCGTGCAGGTGCGGATATCGTTACTGCCGCATCCGGAACCGATCGGACGCTGTTTTCCGGTCTTCTTATTGCCGACAAACACGGTAAATCCTGCCGGACGGCCGTTTCCGGCGTCACGGTTGCCGATTTCGACTTTGGCATACGCAATGGTCGTTGCATCGAATTTTGCGTTCTTCAACGTAAGGCGCCCTTTGCCGTCGGCACACTTGCCGACAAGTTTTCCGCCCTTGATCTTCGCTTCCGTAATGCCGGTGAGCGTCCAGTTTTCAAGGTCAGCTCCGGTCTTGAAGGTATACGTTGCCACCGGTGTCTCGACATCGGGCAACGGACGGACTTCGTAACGCGTCCGACGCAGCCACCTTCTCGACTGTACACGCAGATACGAAAGACGTTTCAACTGATTTTCCGTCGGAACATGGTCGACGTGCGGAATGTCACCGCAGAGCGCCTTACGAACGGCATCCAGATAACCGAATCCGTTCTGACCGTTCGGCATCATGCAGGTACCTTCGCCGTATTCGTTCCAGGTGGACAAATGCAGCATCTTGGATTCCCAGGAGCCCTTCGGATACAGTTTCAGGTATTCCTCGGCGCACTTCTTCATGCCGGTATACATATCCTGCGTCGTCAACAGCGGATTGCGCGTATTGCTCCAACCGACATTCTTGAAGCCGACCGACATGGTCGGGATAGCATGAACGCCCTTTTGGGCGATGAAGTTTTCGTTTCGCTCGAAATTAACGGACAGTTTATGACCGGCGCTGCCCCAGTGATAAGCATGGCAGGCATCATAGCCGCGGCTGACAAGGTTCTTCGGGTCTTCGTGACATGCCATACGGATGATTCCGTCATAGCCGAGCTTCTTGACTTCCTCTTCCAGATAGTCATAGGCTGCCTTGATGGTTTCGTTCGAGCCGATATCATCATACAGACACCAGGCACCGAAAATACTGATGACGGCTCTGTTATTGACACGCATATACCGGTCATCCGAGAAGTAATAATCAAGCCAGTACGGAACGGTGTACTTTTTGAAGCATTCAAAATCCTTGATATGGCGGCAGCAGAGCGCTTCCCACAGAATGGCAAACTTGACCATATGCGAATATTTGGCATAGAAGTGTCCCTGATGCAGCGCATAATACAAGAACGGACGTTTGATGGGGGCACACGTTTCGTTATTATACCAGCAATACAGTTCATAATCAACGGCATGCTCTGCCATGAACTTGATTTCCCAGTCGGCAACTTCCGGCAGACCTTCGTCATAGTAGCCGATAACCGGCTTCAAATCGTCGTACGGAGAGATGACGTCCCAGCCGTAATGGGTGCCTTCATGCCACAGCGAGCAGATATTCATACCGACGGCGTAATCGCCTTTTCTCTTCGGAATGACCGGCTTCGGCACATAGTCCTCCGGCTCGTCGGGCTGTACCCACATACCGATATCCGAAAACATCAGGCGGGATGCTTCTTTGGCATCGTACATGACGGCAAAGCCGTCCATGAAGCCGGCGGCATTTTCAAACGGCACCGTCTTGGTGAGTTTACCGTTCAGATATACGGTCGCTTTGCCGGTGGCGGTATCGGCAACCACACGAACCGTCTGCCAAACATTCAGATGATGCGGACGAAGTGCCTTGCCGCAGTAGCAGTGCAGTTCCTCGCCTTCATCGTAGACGGATATGACCGGCGTCTTTCCCTTCATGAGCGCCAGCGTTACCTTACCCGCCTTTTTGTCCTGCAAAAACTTGATATCCATCGTCACTTTGCCGACCGCTTTATCAAACGGGTGAGAAACGACGACTTTATCGCCCTTTCCGGCATCAATGGCATACGCCGTGACGTCGCAGCGGAAGGGATTCGGATCGGAACCCGGTGCGCGGAACACACCATGGACCGCGGTCGTTTTCGGTGCCTTGATGACATAATCATCCGGCATCGGTCCCTCATAATAACGGTAGTTTTCATCTAAAAACAAAAAGTTTGCATACAGCTTGACAAAGTGGATATCAACCGAGCCGACATCCTCCTTACCGTAGCCGATGGTCACGCAGGAGAGCGGAAACACCTTGCACGCCAGATCGTACGGACCATAGGTGATGCCGTCGAGTTGAACGGAGAAGGTTTCGCCGACCATGTCGACGTTGATTTTTATATGGCGATCGCCATAACCGAAAGCAGCGATTTTTTTCTTGCCGGTATAGAGGAAGCCGTCCTTTTCTTTGATAAAAACAAAGGCTTCGTCGCGCGAACCGAGTTTGAAATACAGTCCGTGTCCGGAATTGTTGACAAGGCAGACTTCATACGAGAATTTGCCGCCTTCAAAAACATTGACGTCGCGGCGGATATATACTTCTTTGTCGGTTTTATTCGTGTTCAAACGGAAAAAGTTTCCGGGCGGAGTCGGATGTTCTCCCTGACCGGCTCCTTCATAGTCCCAAGACGATTCAATGATCTTTCCGCGATGAAGCGTATCATCGTCGATCATGCGGACGGCGTCCTTGATATTTGCCATGGTTATTCCCACACCTTTCAAAGTTTTCTTCGCTTGTTTCATAGGTTGATTTCGGTTTTCCCCCATGTGTACAGTTTAACAGAATAACAGAATTTGTCAACCCCTTTTCCGCTTTTTTCCGCATTTTTCGCTTCGTTTCTCTTTTTCGCACGTTTCCCCGTTCTTCAACAAAAAACGACCGGCTTTCGCCGGTCGTTTTCGTCTGTCAGGTCGCCATCCGTTTGGCAATGGCATACTTTTCCGCCATCATGCTGCGGATGCGCTCCGTGTCGCGGAAAACACGTTCCCGCGTCTTTTCGTCGAGTGCCGCGATCTCCTTTTCCGTCGCCTTGTTTTTGACGTACCGGTCAAGGATGAACGCATACTCCATTTCCTCCGACGTCACGATGCCGGAGTTATAGCAGACGACCAGATTGAATTTGCCCTCCAACAGCAGATCGACCGCTTTATCACCGAGCTGCGACGCAATGACACGGTCCGTGCAGGTCGGGCAGCCGCCGCGCTGTACGTGCGCAAGACGGGCAAAGCGCGTCTCAACGCCTGTTCTTTCCTCGATCTCCGGCGCCAGCTTCTCGTTGAAGTCCGAGCCGAGTCCCTCCGACACCATCACGATAAATTCGCGCTTGCCGTTCTTCGAAAGGTCGCGGATGCGTTCGATGAGCTCTTCCTTATCGAACGGGATCTCACGGATGCCGATACCGACCGCGCCTACGGCAATGCCGCAGTCGAGCGCGATATAGCCGGCATTTCTGCCCATGACCTCCACCACGTTGCACCGTGCGTGCGATTCGCAGGTATCGCGCAGGCGGTCGACCATATCAAGCACCGTGTTTTTGGCGGTATCAAAGCCGACGGTATAGTCGGTCGCCGAAATATCGTTATCAATGGTACCCGGGATGCCGATGCAGGGGATGCCGAGCCGGGACAGATCGGTCGCGCCGCGGAAGGTGCCGTCTCCGCCGATGGTCACGATGCCGTCGATGCCGTTCTTGCGGCAGTTGGCGGCGGCAAGTTCCTGCCCTTCGGTCTCCTTGAACAGATCGCAGCGATCCGAATACAGGATGGTACCGCCGTGATTGATGATATTGGACACGTCACGCGGCGAGAGCAGTTTCATATCGTTTTCGATCAGCCCTTTATAGCCGCAGTAGATCCCCATGACTTCGATGCCCTTATCATAGGCACTGCGCACGACGGCACGGATGACCGCATTCATGCCGGGCGCGTCGCCGCCCGAGGTAAGAACACCGATGCGTTTGAACACTTTTTTCATAATGATCCTTCCCTATCCTTTTTCCCTTTACTTAATTTCATATTATAGCATACCCGTTTGTTTTCTTGTTAAGAATATAACGGGAAATTTTGTCTTTTATGTAAACAAAGCCGATTTTCGTCATTTCAAGCGTCTGACAAGCTCGTTTGCAATGTCCATATACGCCGCCGAGCCTTTGGAATGCTTATCGTAATAATACGCCGGCATCCCGTAGCTGGGTGCCTCCGAAAGACGCACGTTGCGCGGCACCGGTGTCGGGATGAGCTCCTCGCGGAAGTGCTTTTTCAGTTCCTCCAACACCTGTACCGTCAGATTGAGCCGCCCGTCGAACATGGTCACAAGGATGCCGTACAGCGCAAGGCGCGGATTATACATTTTCTTGATCTGCGAAATGGTGCGCATGAGCTGGCTGAGCCCTTCCAGCGCGAAATATTCGCACTGCATGGGCACCACGACGCCGTCCGCCGCGGTAAAGGCGTTGACGGTGAGAAGCCCGAGCGACGGCGGGCAGTCGATGAGGATATAATCGTAGTCCTGCCGCAGTTGGTCGAGCGCTTTTTTCAGTTTGTTCTGCCGTTCTTCGATGTCAACGAGTTCCAGCTCCGCCCCGGCAAGCGAGATGGTCGCCGGAATGACGTCTAAGTTTTCGTACGGCGTCTTCTGCACGCAGGCATACGGATTTTCCCCCATGACGAGGTCATAGGAGGAAAAAGCCGGCTTATCGGGAGCCCCTACGCCGCTCGACGCATTGCCCTGCGGATCGAAATCGCAAAGCAACGTTTTTTTGCCCGATACGCCGAAGCACGCGGCAAGATTGACGGCTGACGTCGTTTTGCCCACGCCGCCCTTCTGATTGGCAAACGCTATGATCTTACAATTCGTTACAGTCGGCATTTCTTCTATCTTTCCTTACGGTTGATTTTGTTCCCAGTATTCGTCGATGGCGCCTTTGAGCGATTTGAGCGCTTCTTCAAGCGTCATGCCGTCCATCTGCGCTCCCGCCGCGTCATAGTGTCCGCCACCGCCGAGCTTTTCCAGCACGAGCTGTACGTTGACGCTTCCGTCGGAACGCGACGAGATATGCACCGCTCCGTCAAGCAGGCACAGCACGAACGACGCCCGGATGCCCTCGACCGACAGCAGTCTGTCCGCCGCCTTGGACGCCGCGATTTTATCCTTCTGCTCGATCTCTTTTTCGTACACGGAGATCGCTACGCAGTTTTTGTAAATATGGACGTTATTTTCAAACAGCGATTCCCGCAGAAAATCCTCGATGGACGTGCTGAACAGCCGGTTCGCTTCGGCGGGATCGGCGCCTTCCCCTCTTAAATACACCGCCGCGCTGAACGTCTTGACGCCGGTGTTCTTGGAAAACTGCCTGGTGTCGAGCAGAATGCCCGCAAACAGAAGATTGGCTTCCGCCTTCAACAGCGTACCCGACGGGAGCGACAGCTCGAGAATCTCGGACATGAGCTCCGATGCCGAGGAGGACGCCGGCTCGATATAGGAGATCTTCGGCTGATTGAGATATTCGCCGGTCTTACGGTGGTGGTCGATGACGACGAAATGGCACGCCGCCTCATACAGCTCCGGCAGTTCAAAGAACGCCGGGTTATTGACGTCGCACACCACGAGAAGCGTGTCCGAACGGATGCGCTCGTGCGCCATGTCGCGGTCGATGAACAGCTC
>JAZRVE010000110.1:0-4329 GCA_045598975.1 Eubacteriales bacterium | reverse complement strand
CCACCGGCGCGTCATTCACTACCGCTCGCTTCAAGTCCTTCCATCCATAGTATAAAAGCAGACACCGCAAAAGCGGTGTCTGCTTTTATGGTACGCCTGACAGGACTTGAACCTGCACGTCGAAGACACCGGATCCTAAATCCGGCGCGTCTGCCAATTCCGCCACAGGCGCGGAAACTATCGGTATTGTATCACAGCACGTCCGCTTTGTCAACCGTCCACGCCGATCTCTCTGCCGTACAACGCCTTTAAGCCGAGCTTCAACGCCAGCCGCGCGATCTCCCGCTCTTCGGCATCCTCCGAGACAAACCTGCTCTCCAGGTTCCGGTAAAACGCCCCGACCAGCGTGCCTTCCTTTTTCATGTAGTCGGCATGGTAAAGCGGCAGTGTCTCGTCCTTTATCTCCACGTAGACGGGCTTCGTCAGAAGCGAACGCACGTACGTCTCATCGGCAGAAAACGTCGGCGCCGTCACGCCCTCCAGAATCACGCGAAGCAACGTGTCGGCATCCGCTTCCGCCGCCGCCTTCTGTAACGGTGCCGCCGCGTCGCCCGCAGACGCCGCGCCCGTGAGATCGCAGTGCACGATCTCGTAATGCTCCTTGGAAAACCGCACCGGCTTGACCGAAAACGAGTCCTTTTCGACCTCGCACAGATAGGCGCCCTTGACGCCCGTCTCGTCAAATCCGCGCCCTTGCAGACAGCCGCAGTAGGCGTACCGCGTCGCACCCGCCGTTTTTATCTCCGACGCCTTGTGGATGTGCCCGAAAGCGGCGTAATCAAGCCCGCTTGCGGCAATATCCTTTTCGGGAACGGGACAATACGGCGACAGCGCCACGTCGACATCTGCGTGAGCGCACAGTAAATTGATCTTTCCGGGATCGGACACCGAAAAGCCCGCAAGGGGCGAAGAAAGCATGGAATCCGAGGTAAACGCATACCCGTACACCCGCACGTTCGTGCCGGGCACGTCGATATAAGAAAGCCGCTCTTCCTTGAATATATGCACGTTTTCCGGGAAATGCACCAGCCGGTACGGCGAATTTTCCGTATACGGATCGTGGTTGCCGGGGGAAATGACGAACGTGCAGTCGGGGAAGGCGCTCATCTCGTGCACCAGCATCTCGCAGGTATCCTTGGTAACGAGCGCATCGTCGAAAAGATCGCCCGCAATGAGCACAAGACGGCACCCCTCGGTCTTGGCAAACAGCACGAGCGATGCGAACGCCGCCCGCAGTTCCGTGCGTCTTCTGGCGGAATCAAACGCCGCCGAGAGCGCGAACGGGCTGTCTAAATGGATATCGGCACAGTGGATGAATTTCATGAGCGTTCTCCTTCGGATGTCCTTCGGATGATATGAAAAAAGCGGGCATACCGTGTACGCCCGTTTTTCTCGTTCAGTCCATATTGAACTTTTTCTTAAACTTATCAACGCGTCCGCCGCTGTCAACGAACTTCTGCTTGCCGGTGAAAAACGGATGGCACTTCGAGCAGATATCCACGCGGATTTCCGGCTTGGTGGAACGAGTCTTGAAGGTCTCGCCGCAGGCACATCTGACGGTGGCTTCCACGTAGTTCGGATGAATTCCTTCCTGCATCTATTTTCACTCCTATTCTTTGAGGATTTTCGTAACATGAGTTATTATAACACACCCTTTTGCATTTTGCAAGAGGGTTTTTCACTTTTTTGAAAACATTTTGTAAACATGACTTTACAAATTATCGGCTTCCGCCGTCTTTTTTTCGACGGTTTTTTCGGACAGACCGTGATACACTGATGACAAAGCCCCCTGCCCGACCGTTTGCCATGCCGAAAATACAGGATAGGCAAAATTCGCGAATCCTATGTGAGATCATATGAGAAAGGAAGCTCCGCTATGCAGAAATCCGACAAAACGTTTTCCCGTGCCCGCCTGTTTTCCTCCGTAAAGACCGCTCTTTCCGAGGCACGCACCGCCCTTTCGGGGTTTGCCGCCGCGCTTGCCGGCCGCCTCGGTGCTCTTGCCTCGCAGAGCGGACTTGCGCGTCCCGCCGTCCGGCAGTATGCCGCCCTGCTCGGGCGCACCCTGCTCGCGTTCCTGCTCAGCGTCGCACACGTTTCCCAGGAACTGCATCCCTTCGGGATCGCGCTTCTCTGTTCGGTCTCCGACGGGAAAGCCCTGCTTTTCAGCTACATCGGCTGTGCTCTCGGCAGTCTTCTGTACGGCAGAGAGGCGCTGACGTGGTTTCTCGTGTACTTTCTGCTGTACGCGGCACGCAAAAGCTTCGCCGCCCCGCATTTTGAAGAAAAGCTGTCGGTGAGACTGACGGAAAGCGGGCTGTTTTCCGCACTTGCCGGCGTTCTGCGGCTGGTCTCGCGCAGGGAATCGCCGCTGTACGCCGTCATCGCGCTCGTTGTGCTCGTCTGCCTTTCCGTCTGCTTTACCTATTTCTTCTCTTACCGGTTCAGCCCCTCGCTTTCGCTTGCCGCTTCCCTGCCCGTAAAAAGCATCAGCACCTACGCGCTCATCGGTGCGTCGGTCTGCGCCTTTTCCGGCGTATCCGCCGGCGGCTTTGATCTCTGCCTCATCGCCGGCATCGTGCTGACGCTCGCGTTTTCCGCCGCCAACGGCTTCCTGCACGGTGCCCTGTGCGGCATGATCTGCGGCTTTGCGGCAGGCGATCCGTCGCTGTCGGTGTCCCTCGGATCGGCAGGTCTTGTCTGCGGGCTCTTTTTCGGCAAAAGCATCCCCGCCTCTCTCGTCTCGTTCGCCGCCGCCTTTCTCGTCACCCGTCTGTACGGCGCTCCGCTCTCGGTCTCGCTTTCGGTCTTTCCTTCCCTGCTCGCAGGCACTGTGCTGTTTTTCCCGGTATGCGCCGTTCTGCCGGACGCCTTCGTGCTGTCGCCCTCCGTGCGTGCCGCCGCACCCGTCACCCGTTTTTCCCGTGGTGCGTCGGCGTATCAGAAGCGCCTTTCCGACGCCTTTTTCACGGTATCCGACACCTTTTCCAAACTCGCGGACAAGCAGAAGTATCCCTCTTTCACCGACACCTCGTGTGCCGTTGACCGGGCGTTCGCCGAGGTCTGCACCGGATGCGCCCTCGGGGAAATGTGTTACGCAAGGCGGAAGACCGACGAGGACGACCGCAAGCAGACGCTCTATTCGGTGCTTTCCCTGCGTGCCGCCGTCCCGGACGATCTCGGAAGCGTCATGAAGGAAAAATGCATCCGCACCGAGGCGCTGTGCGACCGCATCAACAGTCTGTACCGTCTGCTCATCGCCGACTGCGTCAAGGACAACCGTTCCTCCTTACTCTCGGCGCAGTACGCGTCGATGGCACGTCTGCTCTGCGATCTGGAAAGCACGGAGGAAGACCTTTCCGGGCGGGACAAGCCGTTCGAAAAACGGGTGGCGGAGGCGCTCCGCAAGGCGGGCATCCCGTTTTCCGGCGTGACGGTGTCCTCTCACCGCGAAAAGAAAACGGCGGTGAGCGGCGTCGATCCCATGAAAATACGGCTCGGTGCCGACGAACTGCGGCGGTATCTGCACGCCGAATGCGGGATACGCATGGGGCAGATCGCCTTCCGGTGCGAGGAAAGCGGCGAGCAGACGCTCGTCTTCGAGCGTGCCGACGCCATTTCGGTGGATTACGCGCACGTCACCTCTCCCGGAAAGCCGGATGCCGTCAACGGCGACACCGTCTCCTTCCGGCAAAGCGCCCGCCACACCTTCCACGCCTTTCTCTGCGACGGCATGGGGAGCGGTCGGGAGGCCGCCGCCGCGTCCCGGTTGGCGTCGCTGTTTCTGGAAACCATGACGGACGCCGGCATGAAAATGAACGTACTGTTCGAGTTACTCAACAACGTGCTCCTCTCGCAGTCCGGCGAATGCTTTTCCACCGTGGACGCGCTGGAAATCGACCTTCTCACCGGCACCTGCCGTTTTATCAAGGCGGGCGCCGCTCCCACCTACATCGTGCGTGGGAGCCGTCTGTTCAAGATCGCGTCGGAAACGCCGCCGGTCGGCATCTTGCCCTCCTTTTCGGCGGAAAGCACGCGCTTCGATCTGCAAAGCGGGGATATGATCTTACTGATATCGGACGGCATCCTGTTCCCGTCCGAAAGTGCGCCCGACGCCGACGACACCGGGTGGCTCGCCGAGCTTATCCGCGCCGATCTTTCGGGCGATCCCGCCGTTATCGCCCAAAGGATAGCGGATTTTGCCGACCGGCGGGACGGCGTGAAGGACGACCGCACCGTGGCGGTCATCCGCATAAAAGAGCCGTTGGCGGAATAAACCCGCGCCGCGGTGCGGCGCGGGGAGAACGATGTACTTTTTCTTGCAAAAGA
>JAZRVE010000109.1:0-22187 GCA_045598975.1 Eubacteriales bacterium | reverse complement strand
GCCTTTTTCGAGCTTCTTGTGCTATAATGTTCATGGGAAGTTCCTTCTTGATATGGTTTTTGGTCTTGTGGTGATTCCATTATACCATATCTTGCAAGTAACTTCCTCTCTTTTTGGCTCACATCATTTTAACACATACATATCCGTGAATTGGCACTTTTTCTTTTTGTAAAAAAGTACGGCGTTATAACCCGATCCCGGCAAATGGATATTGACAAGGAGGAAATTTTTCGGTATAATAGCAGCGGATAAAAATGTGAGGAGGGAATACCGTGTCCGAGCAGTATACCGTGCCGCTTTCATCATTGATCGAAGAGTTTCAGCTCGAAGCCATATACGTCCCGGAGAATCTGTCGGAGATTCTCATCCGTAAAAAGGAGATCAACCGTCCGGGACTCCAGCTTGCCGGCTTTTTCGATCACTTTGACGCCGACCGCATCCAGATCATCGGCAAAGTCGAATATCACTACCTGTTGAGCCTTTCGAACGAAAAACGCAAAGAGTCGCTCGACGTCTTTTTCTCGAAAAACGTTTCGGCTCTTATCATCACTTCCGGGCTTGACGTATTCGATGAACTGCCGGAGATCGCCGAAAAGTATCACACGCCTCTTCTGCGGACAGGCGACACGACGTCCAATTTCATGGGAGCGCTCATTGCGTCACTCAATCTCAGCCTTGCCGAGCGCATCACCCGTCACGGCGTCTTTGTCGAATGCTACGGCGAAGGTATTCTGATGCTCGGCGACAGCGGTATCGGCAAAAGCGAGACTGCCATCGAGCTTGTCAAGCGCGGTCACAGACTTATCGCCGACGACGCCGTCGAGATCAAAAAGGCTTCTGCCAAAACGCTTGTCGGTTCGGCACCGGAGCTTATCCGTCACTACGTGGAACTGCGCGGCATCGGCATCGTGGACGTGAGACGTATTTTCGGTATGGGCGCCGTCAAACTGACGGAGAAAATCGACCTTGTCATCAATCTCGAACCGTGGCAGCAGGGCAAATTCTACGAGCGCGTCGGGCTCGATTCCGAATTTACCAACATCATGGGGATCGACGTGCCGTCCATTACCATTCCCGTAAAGCCGGGGCGTAATCTCGCCATCATCATCGAGATCGCCGCCATGAACAACCGTCAGAAGAAGATGGGATATAACACGGCACAGGAATTCGAAAAGAAACTCATGGGACAGTTTGACGATTCCCAACGATAAAAAGGAGACAGGAATATGTACTATTTAGGAATTGACCTCGGCGGTACCAACATCGCGGCGGGCATCGTGGATGAAAACGGCACGCTGCTGTTAAAGGACAGCGTTCCGACGAACGCCGCACGGGAAGCGGACGACATCATCCGCGACATGGCTTCTCTCTGCAAGAGATTGCTCGACAAAAAAGGACTTACGACGGACGATATCGAGTACGCCGGCATAGCAACGCCCGGCACCGCCGATCATGACAACGGCATCGTGGTGTATGCAAACAATCTGCCGTTTTTACATTATCCCATCGCGGACAAGTTGAAATCGTTTCTCGGCGTCAAAAAGGTGCTCATCGAAAACGACGCCAACGCCGCGGCAAAAGGCGAAGCGGCAGTCGGCGCGGCAAAGGGCTTCTCTTCTTCCGTGATGATCACGCTCGGCACAGGTCTCGGCGGCGGCATCGTGCTTGACGGCAAGGTGTACTCCGGTTTCAACTATGCCGGCGGCGAACTCGGGCACACCGTCATCGAAGTAAACGGGCTTCCTTGCTCCTGCGGCAGAAAAGGCTGTTGGGAGGCGTACAGTTCGGCAACGGGACTTATCAATATGACAAAGAGAAAACTCGATACCGTCAAGGATTCCGTCATGCACGATTACGTCAGACGAGACGGTAAAGTGAGCGGGCGGACGGCATTCGACGCCATGCGTGCAGGCGATGCGGCGGGAAAAGAAGTCGTTGACGAATACATCTATTATCTCGCCATGGGCATTACCAACATGATCAATATTTTCCAGCCCGAGGTGCTTGTCATCGGCGGCGGCGTCTGCAACGAAAAAGCCTATCTGACCGAACCGCTGAACAAGATCGTCGCAGCGGAACAGTATACGCGCAATTCCGACAAGAAGACCGAGATCCGCATTGCCAAGCTCGGCAACGACGCCGGCATCATCGGCGCCGCTATGCTCGGCTTATAAAAACAAGCGGCTTCGTTCTCCGAAGCCGCTTTTCGTTTCCGTATATCTTTGCCCGACTTTATCCGATCGGGAGCATATTGAACAGCGGTACCAGAAACGGTACCACGATCAGTGCCGGCATCATGTTGGCGACCTTGATCTTGGTGACGCCGATGAGATTGAGCCCGATAGCGACGATCATGAGCGAGCCCGAACAGATGAGCTCCGCCTGGACGGCGTCCGTAAGTACCGGTGCTAAAAACCGGGCAAGCAGGACGATGCTCCCTTGAAAAACGAGAATGAAGGCGGAGGAGAGCATGACGCCGAGCCCGAGAGAAGACGCGAGCACCATGGCGGCAACGCAGTCAATGACGGATTTTGTGAGCAGAATGGTGTTGTCGCCGCGGATACCGGCATCAAGAGAACCGACGATGGTCATGGAGCCGACGCAGAACAGCAGACTTGCCGAAACAAAGCCCTGCGCGACATTGGTGTTCTTTTTGCGCAGCGACATCTTCTTCTGGATAAAGTCGCCGAGACGGTTGATGAGCTTATCAAGGTCGATCAATGTTCCGACCATGGTCCCGACTGCGAGGGAAACGATCAGCACGAGCGAATTGTTGCCTTTCAGGGCACCGTCAATGCCGATATAGATACAGCACAGTCCCATGGCGGTCATGACGGCGTCGGAGGATTCCTTGCCGATATATTTGTGAAAGACGATCCCGATAAGAGAGCCGAAGATGACGAAAACGCAATTGGCAAGCACGCCGAACACAGCATTCACCCCGAAATAATAACATTACATACATTATAACGATGCCGAGGTAAAAATACTATGACAAAACTTGACATAACTGTAAAAAAACTGCAACCGGACGCAAAAATTCCGACGTACGGAACGGATTTTTCCGCAGGAGCCGATCTGTATCTGCTTGCCGATGCGCCGATCGAGATAAAACCGGGTGAAACGGTCATGATCCATACCGGTATCGCCATGGAGATCCCCGAGGGATACGGTGGCTTTGTTTTCGCAAGAAGCGGGCTTGCCTCCAAAAAGGGTATCGCGCCCGCTAATAAGGTCGGCGTTATCGACAGCGACTACCGCGGCGAGATCATGGTACCGCTGCACAACTCGTCCGCAGTCCCCGTCACGCTCGACGTGGGGGAGCGTGTGGCGCAGATGGTGTTCCTGCCGTATGCCGCCGGTGTTTTTGTGGAAAATGAGGTACTTTCCGATACCGAAAGAGGCGTGTCCGGCTTCGGATCGAGCGGGCGGCATTGAACGAAAAATCCTTTTTGTTCCAACTGCCTGATTTTTCAAATATTTTGAAAAAATATCGGCAAAAAGCCTTGACAAAACGGGATTGTTGTGCTATTATATAAAAGCTGTCCGAGATCGGGCGGCGAATGCGCCACTAGCTCAGTTGGATAGAGTGCCTGGCTACGAACCAGTAGGTCGAGGGTTCGAGTCCCCCGTGGCGCGCCAGAAAGCGGCAGGTTTCTTCAGAAACCCGCCGTTTTTTACTTTGTTACTTTTCAAACGTCAAAATCTGCCGATTTTGATGATAAATTGAAAACATCAGAAATATACAGCAAAAACGGAAACCGTCGGGTTTCCGTTTTACGTTTATATTCTTTTTTCTTTACCGAACGTCCCTCAAAAACGGCGACGCCAGATACCCGGACGCATTATAAAGATTGTGTTCCGGCGCGTCCCGGTAGCCAAACCATACCCGAACGGGGGAAGCGCAGTCGCTTTGCAGAATGAGCGTGTTGCCGTCGACTTTTCCCGCGTTGCGGATATTATGTAAAAAACGTTTTTTCTTTATGGGTAGCGACCGAGAAAACGAGTCCGACGGCAAGATAGGCACTGAGTGCCGAAGAGCCGCCGTAGCTGATAAAGGGGAGCGTGATGCCGATGACAGGCATGACGCCGAGACACATACCGATATTTTCGGCAAGCTGGATCATGAACATGGCGGCGACGCCGGCACAGATGAGCCCGCCGAGTGGGTTGTCGCAGGTATAGGCAGTTTTTATGATCTTGTACAAAAATACGATATACAGCACAATGAGGGCAATGCCGCCGAGCAGTCCCGTTTCCTCGCAGATGGTGGAAAAGATCATATCGGTGTGCTTGGCAAAGAAATCGCTCTGTGTCACGTCGCCGTGGGCGTAACCGCTTCCGGTGATGCCGCCGAGACGGATGGCGGTCATGCCGCGTACCGTCTGATGCCGTACGCCGGTGGCGTTGGGATCGACGGCGGGATCAAACAGAGCAAGAATGCGCTGCTGCTGGAAATAATTGAGTTTTGAGAAGATAAAAGGAGAGAGCGCGGCGGCGGCGGCACCGCCCGCAATGAAGTACCAGATATTGAGGTGCCCGGCAAAGCACATGACGACGAAAATCGCAAGGAAGATGGTGACCGTGCCGAGGTCCTTCTGCAAAAGCGTGAGCCCTATGATGAGAGCGGCGTGCGCAAAAAGAAGCAGAGCCGTAAAAATCTTATTGATGCGGTCACGGACGTAACAGAGATGCACGGCAAAGGAGTAGATAAACAGGATTTTGGAAAACTCGGAGGGCTGTATCTTGATGAAGCCGAGGTTGATCCAGTTGGCGTTGGTCTTGTCGGTGACGCCCTCGCCGAAAATGAAGGTGAAAACCAGAAGCGCTATGTTGATAAGAAGCACTACCCGATACTTTTTGGCAAAAGCACGGTAGTCAAAAAAAGACATGAGGACGGCAAGCAGGGTGCCGACGACGGCAACAAGGGACTGGATGATCACGTAGCGCGAAGATTGATAGGTGAGGGTCGCGCTGTTGACGGCGAGAATGCCGATGCCGGCAAGCAAGAGAAGTAAGAGAAACAGCGATTTGTCGAAACGCTGATAGTGTGTTTTCAATTGAGAAAGGAGAAAACGTTTGCGTATCTCGCGCGGATCTTTCGGCGCCGTCGGTATCTTGGGCGCGGGCTTGAGGGAAAGGTGGCGGGTGGGCTTGCGCATCTTGCGGACGGAGGAGTCGCCTTCATGGGTGCCGGCAAATAATTTTGCGCGGCGGCGCTCGGCGTCGAGCGGGGAATGAAGCCGCGCGGCACCGGGGGCGTTATGAGTAGCGGAGGTGATGAGATTGATCCCGTAAAACTCCGTTTCCGGATTGTGAGAGGCGTCCTGCCGTACCGTTTTGCGAACGGTGCGGAAGACCTTGTTTTCATTCTCGGACATGATACGTACTCCTTTTCTTTTATTATACATAAAGCGAGCAGAAAAGTAAAGTGTTTCAATAAATTTTCTTCGTGATATATGAGTTGACAAAAGCGAATTTAAGGAGTATAATACTTTTGTTTGGTGACAAACGGAAAGAGGAAAGAATATGTCGAATAAAAAAAGCTTCGGCGACCGAAAAGACGCGCAGCTTCTGCGAGATATCGACGCCATGCATTTCATTATGCCGCACATATATCCCAATCGCTGTGACAATGAAGCGTTCATCTCGGAACGCATCGATCTGACAAATCTGAACGCTTATCTTGAAAAGAAGAATTACGAGGGAATCCCTTATAAGTATAATCTCTTTCAGTGCATCGTTTCTTCCGTACTGAAAACCATCACGCTCCGTCCAAAGCTCAACCGCTTCATTGCCAACAAATCGCTCTATCAGCGCAATGAACTCTCGGCTTCCTTCATCGTGAAAAAACAGTTTTCCGATGACGGCGGGGAAGGGCTTGCCGTTGTCCGTGCATTGCCGGAGGATACCGTCGATACTATCCACGAAAAGATTTATAAACACGTCAGCGCCTGCCGTGCGACCGACAGCACGGACAGCACGGAAGAAAGCATGGAGATTTTCAACAAAATGCCTCGTTTTCTTTCGGGTGCGCTCATTCGCTTTATCTGCTTCCTTGACCGCCACGGCAAGGTGCCGAAAGCGCTTATCGAATCCGATCCCTATTATTCCTCCGTCATTCTGTCCAACCTCGGCTCCATCAAACTGCATTCCGGTTATCATCATCTGACCAACTGGGGGACGACCTCCATTTTCGTCGTTGTCGGCGAGCGCAAAAAGCGTCCGTTTTATGACGATGACGGCAATATGACCATGCGTGACAGCATTGATCTCGGGCTCACTGTTGATGAACGTATCGCCGATGGCTATTATTTTTCCAAATGTGTCCGGATCATCCGCAAGCTCCTTGAAAATCCGGAATTGCTCGAAAAACCGTTTTCCGAGGAGGTTGACTGCGAATGAACGCAACTGTTACCGCGAAAACGCCGTGGGAGAATCATCTCGGCGACGTTCCCCTGCATCTTGATTATTTTCAGGGCTCCATGTTTGAAGCCGTCGAACGCATTGCAAAAATGTATCCCAAAAACATCGCTTTTGATTTTATGGGACGTTCGACAACCTACGAGCGGCTCATCACCGAGATCACGACCTGTGCAAAAGCACTTAAAACCATCGGTGTGCGCGAGGGGGACAAGGTCACCATCGCCATGCCGAACTGCCCGCAGGCGATCTTCATGTTTTACGCCGTCAATCTCGTCGGCGCTATCGCCAACATGATCCACCCGCTTTCGGCGGAAAAGGAGATCGAGTTTTATCTCAACGAGTCGCAGAGCGTGACGGCGGTGACGCTCGATCAGTTTTACGGCAAATTCGAGCGCATCCGCAACAACACAAAGGTTGTCAATATCGTTATCGCCAGCGTGCAGGATGAGCTTTCGCAGCCGCTCAAATACGGCTATATGTTCACCGAGGGACGCAAGATCCAGAAGATCCCGCAGGACGCGCCCATTATCCGCTGGCAGGATTTCATGGCGCTCAGCCGTGCCTGCTTCTATAACTACAAAGTAGCACGCAAGCCCGACGATCCCGCCGTCATCCTCTATTCCGGCGGCACCACCGGCACGACGAAAGGCATCGTGCTCACCAATATGAATTTCAACGCGCTCGGCGCGCAGGTCATCGCCGCAAACCCCATGTTCCGTCCCGGTGACCGGATGCTGTCCGCCATGCCGCTGTTCCACGGCTTCGGACTCGGCGTTTGCATCCACACCATGCTTTCCCAGGGCGGTCGGTGCATACTCGTGCCCCGTTTCACCGCCAAGAGTTACGCAAAGCTCATCACCAAGTACCACTGCAATTTCATCGCCGGTGTTCCGACACTGTATGAGGCACTGCTCCGGCTTCCTTCCATGGATCACGCCGATCTTTCCTGCTTGAAGGGCGTTTTCTCGGGCGGCGATTCGCTGTCGGTCGAACTCAAAAAGAAATTTGACAAATTCCTGATGGATCATAAGAGCAACATTCAGGTACGTGAGGGCTACGGGACGACTGAGACCGTCACGGCGTGCTGTCTGACGCCGCCGCATATGTTCAAGCAGGGCAGTATCGGACTTCCGTTCCCGGATACCTATATCAAGATCGTAAAGCCCGGCACCGACGAGGAACTTCCTTACGGTGAAGAAGGCGAGATCCTGCTTGCCGGTCCCACGACCATGAAGGAATACATGAATCATCCCGACGAGACCGCACAGACATTACGCACGCACGCCGACGGGCTGACGTGGGTATACACGGGCGATCTCGGCGTCATGGACAACGAGGGCTTCATCTATTTCCGCGGCAGAGCCAAGCGCATGATCGTATCCTCCGGCTACAACATTTATCCCGGACAGATCGAAAACATCCTCGATGCGAGCGAAATGGTGCAGATGAGCTGTGTTATCGGTGTGCCGGATCCCTATAAGATGCAGAAGGTCAAGGCATTTGTCAAGCTTGCGGCAGGCTATGAGCCGACGGATGCCACCAAGCAGGCGCTTATGGCATACTGCAAAAGGAGCATTGCCAAATACGCCATGCCCTACGATATCGAGTTCAAGGAAGATATGCCGAAGACGCTTGTCGGCAAGGTCGCGTACCGTGTTCTGGAAGAAGAGGAAGCGGCAAAGTACAAAACGGAATAAAATCATAACGGAAAAAGACCATGCCATACGGCATGGTCTTTTGTATGTGAGACGTTTATCGGAATCTTTCTATGGCAAATCCGCAGGTAGTGCACATTTCGCACGGTGCGACGCGGGCATCAAGAGCCTTGCGAAAATCCGTGAGCGATTTCTTGTGCAGAATATCCTCCATACTTTCGGAAAACAGATTGCCGAGGGAAGCGTTACCGTCGTGATCCAGACAGCACGGTACGACCGTCCCGTCCGAAAGCACGGCGATCTGATCGGAAAGGGCACGGCAGGTGACGCGCTCACTATGATAGGAGGAGGAAAGCGGCCACTCGAATTTTTCGGCACTTTCGCAGTACAGATTGTTCTTTATGCGTGTGCCTCGGGGTGAGCTTACGAATTCCAGCGGGAAATAGGCGTGCATTTTTTGAAGGATCGCGTCGTTGAGCGTGTTTTGCCCGCCGTCGTTCCACAGTCGGAAGACGGTCAGAATGCCGCTTTCCGTTGCCTTATCGGCAAAAGAGAAGCATCTGTCGAGATATTCGTCAAACCCGTTTGCATCATCATTTGCCTCAAAGGAATGAAGGGAAATGTTGACCTTATAGACGGCAGGGGATGACAGCAGAACAGACTGCTTTTGTGTAAGCAGGGTACCGTTTGTCGTGATGACGACACGAAAACCGAGTCGTTCGCAGACGCATAGAATATCGGCAAGCGCGGGATGGCACAGCGGCTCACCAAGCACGTGCAGATAGAGGTAGTCGGTATACGGTCGTATTTTTTCGGCAATGAGGGCAAATTCTTCGGAGGAAAGGATACGCTTTTTCCGGCGTGAGGTCGGACAAAACGAGCAGGAAAGATTGCAGACGTTGCCGATTTCAAGATATATCTTGCGAAAGCGTTTTGGCATGATATTCTCCTTTCACTTTTTCTAATATAGCGTACAATTGCGAAAAGAAAACGACACGGCGGTGTACAGTTTGAAAATTTTCAAAAATTTGCGGAAACTGCGCTCGGGTGGTTGACTTTTATCAAAAAAAATAATATAATATAGTGATAAGTTAGGTGAGGAGTGAGCCTGTGCAGATCGCGTATCAAAACGACGTTTTGAATGTGTCGTGCTTCGACGAGGGAAGCGGGGAAGCGCTCGTATTTTTACATGGCTGGGGCGCAAACGCCGCGACGTATGCGTCGGTGCTCTCTCTGCTTACGCCGCATTTTCGCGTCATCGCGCCGGATTTTCCCGGCTTCGGCGGAACGGATGAGCCGTCTTTTGCTTACTCTGTCGAGGATTATGCCGCTTTTGTCCTGCTGATCTTAAAGCAGAAGGGGATACAGAAAGCCCATTTTGTCGGTCACTCTCACGGCGGACGCGTGATCCTCTACATGGCGGAACAGGCGGAATACGCACCGTATATGAATAAACTGCTGTTGTTCGACAGCGCCGGTATGATCTCAAAAAAAAGCATCAAAAAAAAAGCAAGAATCGCACTTTTCAAGACTTTGAAAAAAGTCGTGCTCACAAAGCCCGTCCGCAAGCGTTTTCCCGACGCACTGCCGGCTTTGCGCAAGCGCTTCGGCTCGGCGGATTACGCATCTGTCTCTCCGGTTTTGCAGAACAGCATGGTCAAGCTCGTCAACCGCGATCTTTCACCCGATTTCGGCAGTATCCGCAATCCCGTTCTGCTTGTCTGGGGAGAAAAAGACGACGCCACGCCGCTGTGGATGGCGGAGTACATGAAAACCCATATTCCCGATGCCGGTCTCGTCGTCATTCCCGGTGCCGGACATTTTTCGTTTCTTTCCGATCTTCCGCTCGTTGAGCGGGTGATGGCGTCTTACTTTACGGATCCGATCCCGACAGAAGGAGTATGATCGTATGAATCTCGCGCTGCTTATCGTTGCCGCCGTTGCGGCACTCTTCGCGCTGGCGTTCTCGCTGCGCTATTATACGCATATGTTACAGTTGGAATCCTATCATCTCGACGGGTTTCATCGCTTTCTGATGGGAAAGCACGCACGGTTTGCCATTATTTCCGGTCTGCCGTCTGTCGTTCCCTTTATACTTGTGCATACAGCGGATCATTCCGCACTCTCTCTCATTGTATCAATCGTCATTTCTCTTACCACCATCGTTCTCTTTATCCCGCAGAAAGCCAAGAAGCCTTTCGTGTTCACCATGCGCGTCATGCGGCTGTACATCTGTTATACCGTCGTCTGGCTTGTCATTTCGCTGATTCTCACCGCGATTTTCGGTTTTTCCCACATGATCTACGCTTTCCATAACGTATCACTGTTACTTACGGTACTTTCTCCCTTTTTTGTATATCTTGCAAATCTTGCGTGCGCTCCCGTTGAGAAGCTCGTCGCAAATCATTTTATCCGCGAGGCAAAAGCCATAATCGCCGAACGCAAGAAGCGTGGAAACCTTACCGTTATCGGCATTACCGGAAGTTTCGGAAAAACCAGCACCAAATATTTTCTGACGCGCATCCTTTCCGAGCGGTATCACGTTCTCATGACGCCGGGAAGCTACAACACCACCATGGGCGTTGTCCGTGTCGTGCGTGAGATGCTGAAACCGTCGCACGAGATCTTCATCTGCGAGATGGGTGCCCGCAACATCGGGGACATCAAAGAAATCTGCGACATCGTCCTACCGGATTACGGCATCATCACGTCGGTCGGTCCTCAGCATCTTGAAACCTTCAAAACCATGGATAATATCGTGAAAACCAAATGGGAGCTTGCGGATGCCGTTTCCGACAAATCCCATCTTGCGATATGCGCCGACAGTGAATATCTGTATGAAAAACGCTATGATGAAAACTGCAATTACTACGGCGTTGTTAATGATAAAGCTCGGTATTTTGTGGATAAATCGACTCTCTCGCCGCAGGGAACGGATTTCGTGATTTCATATGACGGCAAGAAGCTATCGCTCAACACAAAGCTTGTCGGGCAGCACAACATTCAGAACATCGCCGCCTGCATCGCGCTTGCCAAACTTTTTGACGTGTCGGATGACGATATTCGCGAGGCGGTCTCGCATCTGGAACCGGTGCCGCATCGTCTTCAACTCATCCATGCGGGCAATCTTGCGGTTTTGGACGACTCGTTCAATTCAAACCCTACGGGAAGTAAAATGGCGCTTGAAGTTCTGTCTTCCTTTGACGGTATAAAAGTGCTCGTGACGCCCGGCATGGTGGAACTCGGCGAACAGACGGCCGAACTCAACCGCGCTTTCGGAAAGCAGGCGGGCGAGCTGTGCGATTACATTTACGCCGTAGGCAACGAAAACCGTGAGTATCTGCGAATGGGCGCAGAGGAATCGGGTTTTGATACCGAAAAGAATTTCTTCACGGTTTCATCCCCGACGGAAGCCATCGCACACGTAAAGGCCTTTGCCGCCATCAGCCCGGTCGTTGTTCTGATCGAAAACGATCTGCCGGATAATTTCAGATAATATGCATCATCAAAGGAGCTGTTTGATTTGAAACCAAAATACAAGAATAACGGTCGCATTGCCGTTGCCGTCTTTTTCGGCGGCAGAAGCGTCGAGCATGAGGTATCGGTCATTTCGGGATTGCAGGCGTACTATGCTTTCGATACCGAAAAATATTTTCCCATCCCCGTTTACATAACAAAAGACGGAGACTTTTACACCGGAGGCAATATCGGCGAGATCGAGGCATACAAAGATATTCCCGCACTTCTGAAATCGGCACAGCGCGTCCTTCTCGTCAAAGAAAAGAACGGCTTTTATCTGGTGCGCTATCCTTTCAAACGGGCACGCAACAACACACTGTATGAGATCGAGGTCGCTTTCCCGGTCGTCCACGGTACAAATGTAGAGGACGGAACGCTTCAAGGTTATTTCAAGTCCGTCGGTATCCCGTTTGTCGGCTGTGACGTGACGGCAAGCGCAGTCGGCATGGATAAGTCTCTTACCAAGGCTGCGCTCAAAGGGAGCGGTGTCCCGGTGCTCGATTGCCTGTGTCTGAACGGGAAAACATATCATGCGGACCGGCAGAGCGCCGTGTCCCGTATTGAAGAGGCAACACGCTATCCCGTCATTGTCAAGCCCGTCAATCTCGGTTCGAGCGTCGGCATCAAAAAAGCCGCAAACCGCGACGAACTCATGTCTGCTGCCGAGGACGCGTTTTCCTATGCGCCGGTGGTGCTTTTTGAAAACGCCGTGGAGAATCTCAAAGAGATCAACTGCTCGGTCGTGGGGGATCGGTACGAGGCGACGGCGTCCGTTACCGAAGAACCTGTCGGTGCGGAAGGCATTCTGACGTTTGCCGACAAATACATGAGCGCATCCGGCAGTAAGACCGCACCGAAAAGCGGCGCCAAGACCGGAGGCACCAAGGGTGCCGGTATGGCGAACTTGAAAAGACGGATCCCGGCAGACATTCCGGCGGACGTCGAACAGAAAGTCAAGGAGTATTCGGTAAAAGCCTTCAAAACCATCGGCTGCTCCGGCGTAACGCGCATTGACTATCTCTATGACACGCAGAGCGGGGAACTGTATCTCAACGAACTCAATACCATTCCGGGCTCGCTCTCTTATTATCTGTGGGAGGCGGCGGGAATGCCGTTCGACAAGCTGCTCGACAAACTTGTCTCGCTTGCCTTGAAGCGCAAGCGCGAGGAAGACGAACTCAGCTTCTCCTTCGATACCAATCTGCTTGCCGGCGTCAAACTGCCGCACGGCGCCAAAACCGTAAAATAAAAGGGAAGAATCGCTTCTTCCCTCACATGTATCCGTATCAGACAAGCAGAAAATCCGCCACCGACTGCGGCGTCCGGCAAACGTGTATCGGCTTGCGCACGTCAGACGGCAACCAGTCATATTTTCCGAAGCCGTATGAAACGAACAGGCAGTCAAGTCCGCATTTATCCGCGCCGACCACGTCGTTTTCGGTGTCGCCGATCATGATGACCTCGTCTTTTCTTTCAGCGTAACCGGAGCTTTCAAGCACGTAGCGGATCACCTGGTCTTTGTTGCCGCGGCTGGTATCAAAGCTTGCGCCGCCGACAAAATCGAAATAATCGAAAATTCCCGTATGCTTCAAAACCGTATGGGCGAAGGTCTCCGGCTTTGCCGTGGCGACACAGAGAAAGATTCCCGCCTGTTTCAGCCGGGAGAGCGTTTCGGGAATCCCCTCGTATACTTTGCACTGATAGATGCCGACGTCGGTATAATATTTGCGGTATAACCGGACAAGCTCCGCACTTTTCTCCGTCGGGATACCGGCATATTCGGCAAACGCCGGCAGAAGCGGCGGCCCGATAAAGCGATTAAGCGCTTCCACGGACGGATAGGCGATGCCGCTTTCGTCAAACACGCGGGCAATGGTGTGGGTGATGCCGTAGGCAGTGTCGACGAGCGTGCCGTCTAAATCCCACAGAGCACAGGAATATTGCATATAACCCCTCTTTTCCATTTGATTGTATCATATTCCGACGGGCAAAAACAGCGTTATTTGTTAATTTTGAAAGGAATCCCGAAATGACAGTGTATACAGAGCCGAACGAAAGTCTTCCGCAAAACTGCGTACTGGCGCTCGGCAATTTTGACGGCGTCCATATCGGTCACGCCAAACTGCTTGCCGAAGCACGGCGAGCATCGCAAGAGCGTGCTTTGCCGTTCGGTATCTACACGTTTTCGCAGAATACCAAGACCGTCATTACGGGAAAAAAGGCTGAACTTCTCACGGAACACGCGGAGCGTGAAGCGGAATTTGAAGCAAGCGGCACCGATTTTGTCTGTTATGAAGATTTTCTTCGCGTAAGGGAACTGTCGCCGTCTGAATTCTGCCGCTATCTTGCCGACGCTTTTCATCCGGATACGCTGGTATGCGGTGAAAATTATACCTTTGGCGCCAATGCGGGAGGGAATGCCGGACTGCTTGCCGAACTGATGGCGCAATACGGCACAAGGACTGTCATCGTGCCGACGGCAGTGTATGAAGGGAGAGCGGTCTCGTCTTCTTATATCCGCACGCTCATAAAAAGCGGGGATATGGAAAAAACCGCCGCCTTTCTGGGCAAGCCCTATTCCTTTACGGCAACCGTCTGTCACGGGGAAGCGCTTGCACGGGAACTCGGCTATCCCACCGTCAATCAGGCACCTTACGGAAATAAGCTTTTGCCGCCGTTCGGTGTATACGTCTGTCGCGTCTGCTTTGACGGGAAAAATCTTCCCGGTGTTGCCAATATCGGCGTAAAACCGACGGTGACACACAAAGAGTCGTCGCCGCCCGTATGGGTGGAAACGCACGTCATCGGTTACGACGGCGATCTGTACGGAACGAACGTGACGCTGTTGCTCTGTAAACGCATTCGCCCCGAGATCCGCTTTGTCTCAGCCGATGCGCTTGCCGAACGCATACGTGAAGACGTTCTTTATACGAAAAAATATTTTGAGGAAACGATATGAAACGGATTCAGTTTGTTTTTCTGATTCTCCTTGCGGTTATCTTTTCCGCTTCTGTCGGGGCGGCGCCGCTTCGCGAGCTGTATTTTGACGAAGGCGATTTTGCCTCCTATTCCGGAGTTGCCATGCCGGAAATTTCGGCGCAGAGCGCCTTTGTCCTGTGCCCCGATACCGCGATCGTGCTGTACGAAAAAAACGGAAATCAGCAGGTATATCCGGCATCGACCGTAAAGCTCATGACGGCACTCGTCGCGTGGGACGCCATTCCCGACAAGCAGGTCGCCGTCACGGTATCGCAGTCGGCTGTCCGCGCGGCAAGAGGCTCTCATATGTCCTTGAAAGCAGGGGAGACGCTTACGGCGGAGCAGTTGTTTTACGGACTGCTCGTTACGGGCGCAAACGATGCCGCCTACGTACTGGCGGAGTTTACGTACGGCACAACGGAAGCATTTGTTGAGGAGATGAACCGCAGAGCCGCCGAACTCGGCGCCGCCGCAACACATTACACCAATCCCTCCGGGATGCATGACGAGCAGATGGTGACGACGGCACGTGACACGGCTGTCATTGCCGCTGCCTTTTACCGTTCTGAAATGTTCCCTCTATCCGATACCGGGCGCTATACCGTCCCAAAAACCGATCTCACGCCGACGATACGTACGCTCTTGAATCGCAATCTTCTCTGTTCCCGTGCCCGTTCAGACGAGTATTACTATCAGCCCGCACACGGGATGTCCTTCGGCGGTACCGACGAAGCGGGCGAATGCCTTGTCACGTCCGCCATTGCTTCCGACGGAACAGAGTATCTGTGCGTCGTCATGGATGATATGCCGGGAGAAAAAGATTACAGCAACGCCTGCGTCGACGCCAAGGCACTGCTTTCGGCGTGCCTGGATTCCTTTGCGACGGCAAGCCTCCTTTCCGACAAGAGCATCGTCTGCGAAGTCCCGGTAAAGCTTTCCGTCAACACCGATTACGTTACGCTCATGCCGGAAAGCGAAGTGACGACGTTATTGCCGTCGACACTCGATTATGCCGCCGATATTTCCATAGAACCGCGTATCCGCAATGATTATCTGCTTGCTCCCATCATCGAGGGCGCCGTTTGCGGTGAAGCGGTGATCCGGTACAAGGACCTGTCCATCGCGACGGTAAAGCTTGTGGCGGCGAAATCCGTCGACAAAAGCAATCTGCTGTACTTTCTGGACAGATTGAAAAACATTATGTTAAGCGAGTGGATGCGGGTGTTTCTCATTTCCGCTCTCATACTGTTTGCCGTCTATTTTATCCTTTCCGTCGGGTTTCATTCCCGCAAGCGCGGACCGCGTTTCGGATACAAAGGAAAATGAAAGGAACCGCCATGCCGCTGATTCGACCGATCATGCCGCAGGACTATGAAGATTGTCTTGCCATCTATAACGATTACGTGAAAAATTCGCTTTTTACCCTTGAGATCACGCCGCTGACGTTATCGGATTTTTCCGAAAGAGCCGAGCGTATCCGGAAAGCTTTCCCGTATTATGTATGTGAAGCGGACGGAAACATCGTCGGCTATTGCTATTTGGATCATTTCAATCCGCGGGAAGGGTATCGATATGCCTGCGACGTTTCCATATATACCGATCGTTCGGCGCAGGGGAAGGGATACGCGCACAGCCTCTATCAGACTGTCGAGCAGGCGGCACGCGAAAAAGGATTCCGCACGGTTTTCGCCATCATCACCGACGTCAACGAGCGGAGCCGACGTTTTCATGCCTCTCACGGCTTTTCCTTGGCCGCGCATTTCCCACGCATCGCCGAAAAGAACGGTACGGTGCTCGGATCGGAGTACTGGCGGAAAGATTTGACAACAGAATAAAGTATAAGACGGAATGAAGCTCATTCCGTCTTTTTGTTTACTGCGCAAAACGGACACTTTTGCGAAATATTCATCTGATATTTTGAAAATATCGATGTTTTGAGCAAAATTTTACATAAAATAAGCAATTTTTTTCTTGTGAACAGAAAACGGACGGTGTATAATGAAAGTACAATAACAAAAGAAGAAGGTCTTGTCTATGAGCAATCTTGCACTTCTCGGCGGAGAAAAATCGCATTTCAAGGGCTATAAGGATTACGCAGCCCCCATCGTCAAGGAGAGCGCGTATCCCGTCGTCGAATCCATGATGAGAAACGGGGAGATTTCCATCTCCGGTATCACAGATAGGTTTGAACAAAAATTCTCTCAGTATTTCGGCACGAAATACGCCGTATGCGAATCCAGCGGCACCTGTGCCATTCAGGCAGGTCTGTATGCCGTCGGCGTCGGAGCGGGCGATGAAGTCATCGTGCCGTCGTATACCTTCTGGGCATCTGTGGGACCGGTCGTTGCCTGCAACGCCATCCCGGTCTTTGCCGAGGTGGACGCCGATTCCTTCACGCTATCCGCAAAGACCGTCGAAGCCTGCATTACGCCGCGCACCAAGGCCATCATCGTTGTTCACGTCTGGGGCACGCCGTGCGATATGGATCCTATCCTTGCTCTTGCCAAAAAGCACAATATCAAGGTCGTGGAAGACTGCTCACACGCTCACGGCGCTACCTATAAGGGCAAAAAGGCAGGCAGTCTCGGCGACGTCGGCTGTTTCTCCATGCAGGGCTCCAAGATACTTGCGGCGGGCGAAGGCGGCGTACTTGTGACAGACAACAAAGAGTATTTTGAAAGAGCGCTCGCTCTCGGACACTACAACCGGCTCGGCGCGCTGGACGATGATTCCGAATACAAGAAATATGCGCACACCGGCTTCGGCTTCAAGCACCGTGCACATCCGCTCGGCATCGCCATTGCCGACGCCGCACTTGATGAGCTTGACAAGGATAACAGGACGCGCAATGCCAACGCTCTGTATCTCGAAAAACTCATTGCCGACATTGACTGCATCAAGCCGCAGGCGGTACCGGAAAATGCGGAGCGCGTTTTTGCGTATCATTACATGAGATATATCCCGGAAAAATTCCACGGCATAAAACTTGTGACGCTTCTCAAAGCTTTCGCCGCCGAAGGGCTCGTCTGCGGCTCCTGCGGCTACGGACATCTCCACAAAGAACCGTTTTATACCGAAAAACGCCACTGCGGCTTCAATTGCCCGCATTATAAGTCCGAGTTCACTCTTCCCGAGGAGCTTCCCGTGACGGAATCGCTTGCGGAGAATACGTTCATGGTCGCACCGCGCTTTGAGATCGCCGACAAAGCCGATATCGAAAAGTATGCGGCTTCTCTCCGTAAAGTCTTTGATAATTATCAAGAGCTTCTCGCTTACGAAAGGGAAAATGATACAGAGCAGATCAAAAACGACGGCAGAAGCATCAACCTTTTCAAATAAATGCGCCTATGAGAAAAGAGAAGCTGCCGAATTATTCCGATAAAAAATACGAAAGCATCCCTTTCCGCGATCCCGATTTCGAGCTGTTTTCCGGAACGGACAAGGATTCCGCAAAGGTCGGGGAAAGCTTTTCGTCGGCGGCGTTTCACGAGGAGATCGAGATCAAGTATTTCTATGAGGGAAACGCCCTGCTTGTCATCGGCGACGAGGTCATTCTCACAAGACCCGGCGACATTGTCATTGTCAACCCGTACGAACTGCATCGGACGCTTCCGTCGGAAAAATACAGGGGAAAGTATCATCTCTTTGACGTCGGACTTGATTTTCTTTCGACGTATGCCGCAAGCGGGCTGAATCTGCGGCGCTGCTTTATCGACAATCAGCTCCGTGTCAACAACCTTGTGCGTGGCGATGAAAAATTACAGAGCATTCTTTCACTGGCGGCGTCGGAAATGAAAAACGGGCATCCCTATTACAAACCGCTCGTGACAGGCTTGATGGCTGAATTTTTCTCATTGCTTCTGCGTACACAAATCAACACTGCCAAGCGAGAAAATGCCGCTGACAACACGTCCGACAGAAAAAGGATCGCTCCGGCGTGGTCGTATATCCACGTGAATTACCACAAGAAGATCACGAACGAAGAGCTTGCCGCTCTTTGTCACATGAGCAAGTACCATTTCTGCCGCGTGTTCCGGAAAGCGCTCGGGGTGACGGTTTCGCAGTATCTGCAATCCTACCGTATCAAGATCGCCGACATCATGGTACACGGCAGTGATACGGAACTGCCGGAGATCGGCTTCCTCTGCGGTTTTGAGGACACGAGCTATTTTTACAGAACGTACAAAAAGATCAAAGGCATTACGCCAAAGCAGACCCGCTCGCAGATGAAGGCAACTCTGAACGCGGGCAAAAAATAGTTATTATAAGCAAATCCCGCCGAAAAGGATCATTTTCCTCTTCGGCGGGATTTTTGTCCGTTTTCAGGGTATCTTTTTTTCGTTCGTCACATCGGCGTCCCGACTTCTATTAAGTTCCCGTCGGGATCGTAGAAGCGGACGACCTTCTGCCCCCAACTGTGTGTCATGAGCCGGTTGACGTACTCGACGGCAGGGTAGAGGCGCTCTAACTTTTCGACGAAGGCTTCTATGTCGGCTTCTTCAAAGTACAGCTCGCAGGAATTGTTCCGCGTTACGATATCACGCCCGATGAACTGCTTCCAGTACGATTCTTCCTGCAAAACGATGCCGCCCGACAGGATCATGTTACCGTCATTGTCAAGCACCGTTTCCAGTCCGAACAGATCGTGATAAAACCGTCTTGCGGTTTCGACATTCTTTACGACGATCAGTACACCTTTGTATTCCATGATTTTAATATTCCTCCAGAATCGGAAACGGTTATCGTGACGTTTTCCCGGGAACTGTCATCAAAATCGGGAAATGCATACGCCGCACAGGATAACAGCGCGACGGCGGCAAAAAATCAAAAATGACAGCATCCCGCTTTTTTGCTTTTCATTTGTGTGCCCCCGTTTATGCCTTGATTTCCACGGACGCATTTCTTGATAAAACGGCATTGTATATCTTTTCCGCCTGCATCTGTGTATCGTCGCCGTATAAATTGCAAAGCGTGCGGCCTGCGCCTTTTTTGAGAGAGACGGCGATCCCGGCCTCCGTGTTATGTGTTTCCATGTCGTGATGCTCGAAATACCGAAGGCTTATTATGTCTTCATAGTTGATGAGACTTGTCAGTTTTTTTGTAAAAATATAGTATTCGCCCATCCGGATTTCATCGTTCGCATAGGGGACTGCCGCAGCAAAATCCGCGAGGATCTCGTCTTTTCGGGTGCTGTTCTGTATGTCGTCGAAGAACTTTTTATCGGTCGCAGACGCGGTAAACGCTCCTATGAAAAGAACAGCCGCGCATAAAAGCATGATGATAAAAAGCACCCAACTGTGCTGTGTGAACAGAATGACGGCAGCTGCCGCGAACACGGCGCCGAATACGCCGAGAATGATCTTATCTTTTGCCGTTTTTTGAACGTATTTCTTTAATTCGTCCATTTGTATGCCTCCGGTACGTTTTTTTATCAGGACAGATTCCTTGCCTTACCGTGGTCGGAACGCCGTCAAATTATAAGAAGCGAGACATTGCCGCGAACAGATGCCCGACGTCGATCGGCTTTTCGATATGATCGCCGAAAACCTTCATTTTGCGGCAGCCCCTTTGTTTATATAATATCGCGGTGCTTTGTCAAACGTCCTTTGACCAGGATTCCGGCACAGGCTGAATCATGATATCATCGACCTTTGCCACAACCTGATACTTATCTTCGTAGACGATCTCGCCCGGAGAATTGGTATAGACCAGATAGTAGGGGATATTGTATCGATCCAACAACCAAAGCGCGGGTTTTATCCATTTGAGCATCTCCCCGGCGTTCTCGGTCTTGAAATAACAGACCACGCTCTCCTGCCTTTTGCACGGTTCCGGCCACGGAAGGTTTTCCGCAAACCATGAATCGATCTCCATATACAGATCCTCGTCCTCTTTCTCCATTTTCCGACTGCGGACCAGCTCCATGCACAGACCGAATACGCCTTTTCCGGTAAGCGTGTTGATGACAAGATTCCTGCCTTGAATTCTTACGTATTTGTATTGTTCTGTCATACCTTTCACCCTTTATCAAAGCCCTTATGTTGCTTAGCGGCAATCAGACCGGCATAGCGTGCCATTTTGAGACTGTGCTCGTTTTTTTAACGAGTTTTTTCGATGGCATCAATCAGCGCGTTTGTAACGTGTTGAAATTTCGAGGTTTCCGCTTCGGCAGAGAGCATAACATATTCTGTGCCGTCATCAATAACAGCTCTTGTTTTAAAAATCCCGTCATCGATATATCCGATAAAAGCAAGAACGAGATCATTTCTGCACATCACGTCTCCCCGGAGAAGATCGTATTCTTTATCATAAAGCGAAATGATCTCTTCCGGTGTCCATCCATCCTCGGCAAGAGCGGCATATTGCTCCTCCGAAACGGTGTTAATAAGAGCCGGCTCAATGACATCGGTCGGAAAGTCATTTTGGGGAAACTGCCGGACACGAAGCGTGGGCAACCGGTCATTATCCGTGAGGTATACCGTATCAAAGACCAAAGCACTGTCATTTTGCGTTTTAGCATCGTATTCACGAATCATGTGGATAGACAAATCGCCGCAACCGAAGGAAACAAGCGCCGTTTTGAACATGGTACAGACTTCAATGAAATGTTCACCGGCTTCGTAAATGTACGCCTGAACAATATAATGCTCATCTTCAACGGAGTCATAATAATTCAATACCGCAACGGGTACGTCCCGATCGGTCAGCATATTACAGAAAATATTGCGTTCAGTTGCCTGCTGCCGCCCGAATTCTTCCAAAGAAACGCCATCTTCCCTGGGAAAGCTGTAAACATACACATCCGCCTTGTCGGTATCACTCGTGTAAATACCGATCAGACCACGTTCTTCGGCGTTTTCCGGAAGTTCCTCGACGGTATGCACCTCATTGAGCATCCACACCGGCAAATTTTCTGAAAGCGGAATTTCCGTAACAGATGCCGTCCTGCCGCAGCCGTACAGACAGAGCGAAAATAGCATCAGCACCGCCATATGGATACATTCTTTATATTTTTTCATAAAAATCACCCCTCCGTGGCTGTTATTCCCCCAAAAGAGAATCATCTGCTTATCGTTTCCAAAAGCGTGTTGAGCAGTTTCTGTACTTCGATTGGCTTTGCTATATGACTGTCCATACCGGCCTTTTTACAATTGGAAATATCCTCGGCATAAGCATTGGCCGTAAGGGAATATCCTGCTCATGCAGCGTCTTAAATGCGATGTGGACTACGGCAGTTGTTCCTTTTCCGACATCACTTGTAATACTAATGGTACCACCCAAAAGATCAACAAGTTCCTTTGTGATAGCCATACCAAGACCTGTCCCCTGAATATAACTGCGCTGATGGCTGTTTTTCTGTTTGCCCCGTCCTCCCATACGTAATTTATGACGCAAGCGCAAAGGGTAACGATAAACGAAACACCGACAACACCGGTGACGCTTGCCAACTGCATCAGACCGATATTCCAGAACTGCGATCTGGTTCATGATAGTAAACCCATCCTGAACCAGTCCGAAAAACGTGATGTTGGCGACGACGACCGCACCGAGAAGCATCCACAGAATCGACGACCACTTCGGGCGGACATTGATATACCGGATAAGCGG
>JAZRVE010000108.1:0-2620 GCA_045598975.1 Eubacteriales bacterium | reverse complement strand
CCGCCCCGACAATCTTTTTGGTACTTTTTCTCTTGCGAGAAAAAGTACAGCATTCTCCCCGCGCCGCTTGCGGCGCAACAGGCGCGCCCGCCGAGCAAACTCGGCGGGCGCGATAAAATAATTCAGAATAATTACTTCTGGGTGAGCTTTGCGATCTCTTCCGCGAAGTTATCTTCTCTCTTTTCCAGACCTTCGCCCTTTTCATAACGAACGAAGCCTTTGAGGGTAATGTCTCCGCCGAGCTTCTTGGCTTCCGCCGCGATATACTCGCCGACCGTTTCCTTGCCCTCTGCCTTGACGTATTCCTGCTCCGTCAGGCACTTTTCACTGTAAAACTTGCCGATCTTGCCGAGAACCATCTTGTCGAGCACGGCTGCCGGCTTGTTGGCGTTCTTTTCGTCGTTCTTGATCTGCGCAAGGATGATCTCCTTTTCGGCTTCCACGTCGGCAGCCGGAACGCTTTCCTTGTTGGCATACATCGGGTTCATAGCCGCTACCTGCAATGCGGCGTTGCGCAGCACTGCGGATGCCTCCGCCTTATCGACCGTCGCGTCACCGTAAACGATAACGCCGATGGTGCCGCCGCCATGCACATAGCTTGCGCACACCGGCTGTTCCACGATGAGAAAACGGCGGATAGAGAGCTTTTCGCCGATCTGGAAGGTCTTGTCCTTGAGAATGGCGTCCACGGTATCGCTCGTGCCGACGTACGGGCAGGCGAGAAGCGCTTCCACGTCAGCCGGACGCTTGTCGAGAATGGTTTCCAGCACGCCCTTGACGAATTCCTTGAAGGATTCGTTCTTGGCGACAAAGTCGGTCTCGGAGTTGACTTCGATCATGGCGACCGCGTCACCCTTTGCCATAATGTCCACGACGCCTTCTGCGGCGATGCGGCTGGCTTTCTTTTCGGCAACGGCAAGTCCCTTCTCACGAAGGATCTTGACGGCCTCTTCTTTATCACCGTTGGCTTCGGTGAGGGCTTTCTTACATTCCATCATACCGATACCGGTCTGAGCGCGGAGATCGGATACGTCTTTTGCGGTAAAGTTCATACGATTTTCCTCCTCTTTTCTGTTAGGGGATCAACCAAACGTCGATCTTATTCTTCGTCAGACTTTGCTTCTTCGGCAGAGTCCGTAAACTGTTCGCCCTGGCGTCCTTCGAGGATGGCATCTGCCATGACCGAAAGGATGAGCTTGATGCCGCGGATGGCGTCATCGTTGCCCGGGATAACGTAGTCCACTTCATCGGGATCGCAGTTGGTATCGACGATAGCGACGACCGGAATACCGAGCTTTCTTGCTTCGGCAACGGCGTTCTTTTCTTTTCTCGGGTCAACGACGAAAATCGCCGACGGGAGCGTCGTCATGTTCTTGATACCGCCGAGGTTGCGTTCGAGATCGTTGATCTCCTTGACGAGCGAAATGACTTCCTTCTTGGGAAGCAGTTCAAACGTGCCGTCGTCTTCCATTCTGTGGAGAGCGTTGACACGTGCGATGCTCTTCTTGATGGTCTTGAAGTTGGTGAGCATACCGCCGAGCCATCTCATGTTGACGTAGAAGCATTCTGCTCTGTCGGCTTCCTCTTTGATGGCATCGGATGCCTGCTTCTTGGTGCCGACGAAGAGAATGTTGCCGCCCTGCATGGACACTTCACGGATGAACATGTACGCTTCTTCGAGCTTCTTTACGGTCTTTTGAAGGTCGATGATGTACACGCCGTTACGTTCGGTGAAGATGTATTCCGCCATTTTCGGGTTCCATCTTCTGGTGTGATGTCCGAAATGGACACCGGCTTCGAGCAATTGCTTCATGGAAATAACTGACATTTTTCATGTCCTCCTTTGGGTTTTTTCCACCACAGTCGCTTTTCTTCACGGCTTATCGGACACTGTCCGACACCCTTGCCGAAAGCTTTCTGTGTGTGTGATAAAAATAAATTTCCGTGACTGCACGGGCACACAGACCGAGTCTGCCCATACACTCACGGTGGTTATTATACCAAAGTAATCCGACAAAAGGAAGAGGCTTTTGCGCTTGTTTACAATTTTTTTACATTATTTACCGTATGCCGTCTTTTTCTTCCGCCCGGTGCGCAAAGCAGAGCGCCCGTAAAGGAGAACAGCAGAAAATCGGCGCACACCAAGCCCTTTAACGCAAGCGACATTTCCGTTTCGCCGTCGGTACGGCACAGAAGCGACAGTGCGGTGACGAGCAGTATCAGTGTGCCGCCCGTGACAAGTCCCGAGACGAGAGCGCCGCTTCCCGACAACTTTCCGACGCAGAAGCCCGCCGTGAGCGAAGAGACCGCCGCCAGCACGAACACCGCCGGCAGGATAAGTGTACCGGGATCCTCCGTACCCGCCAGCAGATACGAGGACAAAATCAGCAAGCCCAGCCACACGGCAAGTCCGACGCCGATACCGAGCGGAAGTGCGCGAAACCAGTTTTTTCTGCCGGATTTTCGGGTAATTGCCGCGCCTGTCTTGTTTTGTTTCATGGTGATGACCGATCCTTTCCGCTGTTTGAATGACATTCTTTACCATAGTATTATGCAGTTTGGAGGGAAATATGCTCTTTTTTTGAAAAAAGTCGCACCCGCCAATGTTTGGTCTATCCCG
>JAZRVE010000107.1:0-19749 GCA_045598975.1 Eubacteriales bacterium | reverse complement strand
TTCGAGCAGGCGGTGGATGGTCCTGGCGGGTTTCCCGGTCGCCTCGGTCATGCGTTTGGCGGCCCGTCCCGTCGGCGCCGCCAGAACGGCGGTAAGCCCGATGTGGGCAAACATTTCGATGACGGCGCGTATGACCGTCGTTTTACCCGTCCCGGGACCGCCCGTGATGAGCACCACGCCCTCACTCGTCGAAAAGCGGATGGCGTCCGCCTGAAACGGCGCAAAGGTGATGCCGGTCTCTTTTTCGATCTTTCTGATCTCCCCGTCGGGATCGACGAGCGGGATGTCGAACTTGGTATCGCACAGCTCTTTGAGCTTTTCGGCGCAGTATTTTTCGGTGCGGTAGACGTATTCCAGATAGATGACCGTCTCTCCTGCATACCTGACGGCGATGACCTCGCCGCGCCGGGAAAGGTCTATCACGCTTTCTTCCGTTTCGCGCGACGAAACGCCGAGCAGCTCCGACGAACGCAAGGTCAGCTCCTTTAAGGGCAGAAAACAGTTGCCGCTTTTGGAAAGCGCGTCGTACAGCACATATTTGACACCGGCGGCGAGGCGCTCCTCGTCGTCGTTCTCGAAGCCGACGGACTTGGCAAAGGCGTCCGCCTTCTCAAAGCCGATGCCGTCGATCTCGTCGCACAGCAGATACGGATTGCTCCGCAGGATGTCGATGGCGGCATTGCCCCACTGCTTGTAGATTTTCAGCGCCATGGGGGGCGAAAGCAATCCGCCGAAAAACAGCATGACCTGCCGCATCCCGTACTGGTTTTTGAAATTTTCGGAAATCTCCGCCGCCCGCTTGGGGGTGATGCCCTTGATGTCGGCAAGCCACTCGGGATGCTCCTCGATGACGTTGAAGGTGTCCTCGCCGTACAGATCAACGATGCGCTTTGCCGTCACGGGACCAATGCCGCGGATGGTGCCGCCAGAAAGATAGGCTAAAATCGCGGAGGAGGTCGCCGGCAGCTCGTGCCGGTAGGTCTCCACCGCGAACTGTCTGCCGTAGGTCGGATGATTCACCCATTTGCCCTCGGCGGTGATCATTTCCCCCTCGCTTACGCCCGGCATGACGCCGGTGATGGTGACGGGCTCCTTGCCGGTGTCCACGGCGCAGATGGCGTAGCCGTTGTCGGGATTCTGAAAAATAACGCTGTCGATGACGCCCTTGACGGACTCGGTATTCGGTTTTTCGGTGTCTGCCATGGCGTCACGCTTCTTTCGTTTTTTGTTTTATTTGTCTTTTTTCGGGTCTTTTTCGTCGTTCGCCGTCGGCGGCGTGATCGCTTCTCTGTCAAAAAGGCAGGCATAGTCGCCCGACAGGAAGCGGCTGTGCAGAAAACGGACGGAAAGCTCCGTCGGTGCGGACAGCAATATGATACGTGCCCGGATACCGTGCTTTTTTATCAGAAAAACGTCGGACATCCGCCGCACGCATCCGCACAGACCGAAAACGGCGAACACAATCGTCATGACCCGAAAAAAGAGACTGACGTACATAGACGTCCTCCTTTCGGTTTTCTTTTTTCCGGTCACTTACAGTATATGCACGCCGTTATCCGTTCTTCAATACGTCCGTCTGATCTTGCCGGAGGTCGTCTTGTCGAACGGCGTGCGGCGAATGGTCACTTTGGTCACTTTTTTGTATACCGGTACCTTTTCGTTGCGTTCCTCCACCGCCGTCTTGACAAGCGCGTACACCTCGTCGTCGGTGCGATCCTTCGTGCGGTCGGGATCGGGATAAACCTCGGCGGAAAGCCCCACCTCTTCGCCGTCTTCACTGCGGACGGCGGACACGATGACCTCGGCGATGACGTCCGACGAGGCAAGCTCGTCCTCGATCTCCTCGGGGTAGATATTCTTGCCGTTTTTGAGCACGATCATGTTCTTTTTGCGCCCGGTGATGTACAGCCGCCCGTCGGCGCCGATCTTCCCGTAGTCGCCGGTGCGGAACCAGCCGTCCTCCGACAGCACCTCCGCCGTTTTTTCGGGGTTCTTGTAATACCCCATCATGACGGTCGGTCCCCTGACGCCGATCTCGCCCTCGCCGTCGGCGTTGGGCTCGAAGATCTGCATTTCAAGGCACGGCAGCGGGTTGCCGACCGAGGTGAAATTATAGTAATAATCGCGGTTCGCCGCCACAAGCGGCGAGCATTCGGTGATGCCGTAACCGTTGACGAGCGTGATGCCGACGGCGTCGAAAAATTCGCCGAGCTCCGCCCGGATCGGTGCACCGCCCGACACGATCTTGATAAGGTTCCCGCCGAAAACGTCCCGGATGGATTTGAACAAAACCGGACGCATGTCGACGCCGACCCTGAGCAGCCGGTTGCTCATGGCTATGGTGCGGCGGAGCGTTTCGGCTTTGCCGGTATCCTCGGCGTTCGCCCATATTTTTTTGTAGAACGATTCGATAAACAGCGGCACGAGCAGAATATACGTCGGCTTGAACAGTTTGAGATTGGCCGCCACCGAGCGCAGGCTTTCGTTGATGCAGACCGTCGCCCCCATACGCAGGGAAACGAGGATGCTGCACACCGCTTCGTAGGTGTGATGGTACGGCAGTACCGACAGACACACGTCGTACACCGTCGAGACCTGCAAGCCGTAGTAAACACAGCTCACCAAGTTTTCGAGCGACAGCATGACGCCCTTCGGATTTCCCGTCGTGCCGGAGGTGAAGACGATCATCTTGGTGTTTTTGTATACCGGTATCATATTCGTATAAGCGTCATAACCGTTTTCGTACAGCTCTTTTCCGTGTCCGAGCAGGGCATCGTAGCACAGGATCCCGTCCTCGTCCGCCTTGGCGTCGAAATCCGCAAAGAGCTTGACGCCCGGCATGGCGTCGCGGTTTTCCTTCACCTTGTCGGCGTAAAAGCCGGCAAAAAACAGCACCTCGGCGTCGCCCTCGTTGACAAGGCGCACCACGTCCTCAAAAGGCAGTTCCTTGTCGATGGGGACAAAGACGCTTTCGCCGTTGAGCGCCGTCAGAAACACGGTGAGCCACTTGTAGCTGTTGGGACCGATGACGGCGATATGCTTATCGGCGAGCCCCTTTTCGGCGAGCGCCGAGCCGAGTGCGCGGGTGTCGGCAAGGAACTGCTTATAGCTGACGTCCACGATCTCTTTGCCCTTCTTGTACCGGAACGCCGGACGGACGTCCGACGCAGCGGCGTCCTCCAACACCTGCTTGAAATTTTCAAACGACCTGGACGGATAGTAGGGGTAATTAGTCTTCTTGTTGCGGTACATCGTGATACCTCCTGCACAAAAACACGTAGGGTCTTAAAACGAGGCGAGCGTTACGCCGAAATGCTCTTTCGCCGTGCGGCAGAGCGCACAGATCGGCAGTCCCATGACGTTGAAGTAGTCGCCGTCGAGCTTTTCGACGAACACCGCCGCTTTTCCCTGTATGCCGTAGGCGCCTGCTTTATCCATCGGTGCACCCGTTTTGGTATACCGGTATATTTCTTCCTCCGACAGTGTGCGGAAATACACGTCGGTCTTCTCGCAGTCCGTCACGATCCGTCCGTGCACGCCGACGGTATAGCCGGTATAGACGGCGTGGTGCGAGCCGGAGAGCATCTTCAACATCCGCACGGCGTCGGTCTCATCCTTCGGCTTGCCGAGCATCTCGCCGCCTGCCGCGACCACCGTGTCCGCCGCGATGACGAACACCTCTTCGCCGGGAAACAGCGACAGCACCTTTTCCGCCTTGCGGCGGGAAATCTCGCAGACCGCCTCCAACGGCGAAAGCGACGGGGATACCGTCTCGTCCACGTCCGCGGGAAGCACGTCGAAGGAGGCGCCGATCATGGACAGAAGCTCTTTTCGGCGCGGCGACTGCGAAGCTAAAACAATACGCATGATCAGCCGTTATAAATGGGGTACTTTTCGCACAGTGCGCAGACCTCCGAGCGGATAAACTCGGCGTTTGCGTCGATGTCGCGTGCCGCAAGTCCCATCAGATGCGCGATCTTTTCCATATCCGCTTCCTTCATGCCGCGCGAGGTGACCGCCGGCGTGCCGACGCGGATACCGCTGGTGACGGAAGGCTTTTCGGGATCGTTGGGGATGGCGTTCTTGTTGACGGTGATATAAACGCTGTCAAGGCGCTTTTCGTATTCCTTGCCGGTGACGCCGAACGGGCGCAGATCGACGAGGCTCAGATGGTTGTCGGTGCCGCCCGAAACCAGGTGGAAGCCCTCGTCGAGAAGAGCGGCGGCAAACGCCTTGGAGTTGGCAACGATCTGCTTTGCATACGCCTTGAATTCCGGTTTCAGCGCCTCGCCGAAGCAGACGGCCTTTGCGGAAATGATATGCATGAGCGGGCCGCCCTGCGTGCCGGGGAAGATCGCCTTGTCGATGGCTTTTGCGTACTCCTCTTTGCAGAGGATAAGTCCGCCGCGCGGGCCGCGGAGCGTCTTATGCGTGGTGGTGGTGACGACGTCGGCATACGGGACGGGATTGGGATGCAGTCCCGCCGCAACAAGACCGGCGATGTGCGCCATATCCACCATAAAGATGGCACCGACCTCATGGGCGACCTTGGCGAAGCGCTCAAAATCAATGATGCGCGGATAAGCGCTGGCACCGGCGATGATCATGCGCGGATGCGTTTCGCGGGCAAGGCGCTCCATTTCGTCGTAGTCGATGAGCCCTTCGTCGTTGACGCCGTAGGGAACGATATTGAAGTACATACCCGAAACGTTGACGGGGCTGCCGTGCGTCAGGTGACCGCCGTGGGCAAGATTCATGCCCATAACGGTATCGCCCGGCTTGCAGAAGGCGTTGTAGACGGCAAAATTGGCATTGGCGCCCGAATGCGGCTGGACGTTGGCGTGCTCGGCGCCGAACAGCTCGCAGGCGCGCTTGCGGGCGATCTCCTCGGTGATGTCGACGCATTCGCATCCGCCGTAATAGCGCTTGCCCGGGTAGCCCTCGGCGTATTTGTTGGTCAACACCGTGCCGGCGGCGGCGAGCACCGCTTCCGATACGATATTTTCACTGGCGATAAGCTCGATGTTGCGTCTCTGACGATTGAACTCCGCTTCCAGTGCCGCGCCGAGCTCGGGATCCGCCTGCTTCAAAAATTCCATTCTGTCCTTGTACATGATGTTTCCTCCAAAAATTTATTTTAATTTTGTTTTTTACTCTTTTATCAACCGGATGACGACGGTGTCCGCACCGTCGACGGTTCGGTATTCTCCTTGTTGTCGTCCGATACCGGTCGGGAGTCCCGCCGGAGCTGTCCGCAGGAGGCGTTGATGTCCGGTCCGAGCTTACGCCGCACCGTCACGGCGATGCCGCCTTTTTCCAACAGTGCCGAGAACGCCGCCACGGCGTCGCCCGTGCTCTTGTCGTAGGTGCGCTCCTTTACGGGATTGAGCGGGATGAGATTGACGTGGCACAGCATCCCGTGCAGTAATTTTCTGAGCTTTTCGGCACATTCCGGCGTGTCGTTTTCTCCGCGGATCATGGCGTATTCAAACGAGATGCGCCGTCCGGTCTTGCTCTGATAATACCGGCAGGCATCCATCAGTTCGTCGAGGGAGTAGCGCCTTGCGACCGGCATGAGCCTTGCACGCGTTTCGCCGTCCGGCGCATGGAGCGAGACGGACAACGTGATGGGCAGGTTTTCTTCCGCAAGGCGGCGGATGTTTTCGCACAGCCCGCAGGTCGAGAGCGATATATGCCGATAGCCGATCCCCAGCGATTCCGGCAGGTTGACGAGCTTCAAGAAGCGCACCGTGTTATCGTAGTTGTCGAGCGGCTCACCGATGCCCATCATAACGACGTTGCTCACCCGTTCGCCGGTATCCGTCTGTGCCATGAGGATCTGCCCCAGCATTTCCGACGCCGTCAGATCGCGCACCCGTCCGTCTATGGTAGACGCACAAAAGGAACAGCCCATCCGGCACCCCACCTGCGTGGAGATACAGACGGTATTGCCGTGCTCGTAGCGCATGAAGACGCTTTCGATGCATTCGCCGTCGTGCAGGCGGAACAGATATTTGACGGTGCCGTCGATGGCGGAAACAAGCTTTTTTTCGATGTGCGGCAGGGCTATGTAGGCATTCTCCCGCAGTACCGCACGCACCCTCTCGGGCACGTTTGTCATGTCATCGAACGAAGATACGCCCTTAACAAGCCACGAAAAGACCTGCTTTGCCCGGAAGGGCTCGATGCGGACGTTGTTTGTTTCCGAAAGAGCCGTCAGATATGCCGTCAGTTCCTCCGGGAAGAGGCTTGCGATATCGGTTTTCGCCCCGTTCTGTCGGTTATCCGTCGTGCTCACTCCGTTTCTTTTCGTTCTTTTCGTAATTTTGCCGCAAAAAAGCCGTCCGTCCCGTCGGTCATGGGAAAGAAGGTCTTACAGCCGTCCTTCGCCCCCTTGAACGGGAGAGGCGCCGGGGAAAACGACGGGTCTTCTTGCAGAAACGCCTGTACGTTGTCCTCGTTTTCCGCCTTTCGCAGCGTGCAGGTCGAATAGACGAGAAACCCACCGGGCTTGACGTAGCGGGCACTTTTGCGCAATATCTCCCGCTGTATTTCCGGCAGTCTTGCGATGTCCTCCGGCGTTTTATAGCGAATGTCCGGCTTTTTGGCAAGGATGCCGAACCCCGAGCAGGGCACGTCGCACAGTACCGCGTCGGCTTTCCCGAAAAACTCTTCAAGCGGCGTGCGTGCGTCGTTCGGGCGTGTTTCGACGGAGGTTATGCCGAGGCGTGCCGCGCCCTTTTCGATAAGCGGCAGGCGGTTGGGGTGCAGGTCCATCGACAGCACCCTTCCCCCGTTTCCGAGCGCAATGGCAATGGCGAACGTCTTGCCGCCGGGGCAGGCGCAGGTATCGATGACGAACGGCTCGTCCGTCTCAAAAGCGTCCGGCGTAAAGAGAGAGGCGCAAAGCGCACTCGACTCGTCCTGTATGAAGAAAAGCCCTTCGGTAAAGCCGAAAATCCGCTCGACCGGAACGCTTTTGTCAAGCGTGATCAGCGTATCCGACAGCCGTCTTGCCCCGCAGTCCTCCGGTATATGGGCGATCAGTCCGTCGGCGCTTGTTTTCAAGGTGTTGACGTGGAGCGTCAGATGCGGCGGGATGCTTTCAAAGCCCTTCGCGATCTCCCCGGCGTTTCCGTAATCCCTTTCCCACAGCTCGCACAGCCATTCGGGGACGCCGTAACGGACGCTGACGCCTTTCGTACCGGCGAGGCTTTTCACGCCGGCGATCAGCTCGTCCTTTTTGCGCACCGCGTTTCTCATTACGGCGTTGACGTATCCCGCATACGCTTTGGGACACAACTGCTTGACAAGCTCGGTCGATTCGTCGCAGGCGGCGCTGTCCGGCACGCGATCCATATAAAAGACCTGATACAGTCCCGTTTCCAGAATGCATAACACCATCGGCTCGATGTCGGAAAAGGAGGTGTGCGAAAGCACGCCGATATAGTGATCGAGCGTGATCTTGCGCTCGACGGTGCCGTATAACAGCCGCGTGAAAAAGCTTTTGTCCTTATCCGTAAAGCCGTATTTCCGGATGGCGCTGTCGAGTTCGAGATTGACGAAGCGCCCGTTTTTCAACGTCGCGTTCAAAGACAGCACGGCGGCTTTGCGGGGAGAAATGTCCTTCATCGGCGTCTTCTGCCTCCGTTGACGATGACGATGAGCCGCAAGAGGTTGGCAAGCGAGACCGCCAGCGCCGCCACGTATGTCAGCGCCGCCGCGGAGAGCGTTTTTTTGGCGTTGCCGAGGTCTTCCTCGGAAAACCGTCCGCTCCCTTTCAGCGCGGCAAGCGCCCGGGAGCTGGCGTTGAATTCCACCGGAAGCGTTACGAGCTGAAAGACCGTCGAAAGCCCGAAGGCGATGATGCCGAGGCGGCAAAGCCCCATCCAGCCGATCAGAAGCCCGATCAGAATGAGCGGCATGGCAAGATTGGAGCCGACGCTGCAAACGGGAATGATGGTGTTGCGTATGGTCAGCGGCGCATACTTTTCGGCATGCTGTACCGCGTGTCCCGCCTCGTGTGCGGCAACGCCGATGGAAGCGGCACTTCTGCCGCTGTATACGGAATCGGACAAGCGGATGACGCCCGCCTTGGGATCGTAATGGTCGGTCAGCTCGCCGCTCACCGGCTCGATGCGGATATGCGTAAGCCCGTTGGCGTCAAGAATGCGGCGTGCCGCGTCAAAGCCCGTATAGCCCGACGTGCTCATGACGCCGGAATATTTCTTGAAGGTGCCCGTGACGTTTGCCTGTGCCCACAGCGAAAAGATGACTGCCGGCAGGACGAGAAGCACGTACGTCCACAGGGAATCCGAACTCATATAAAACATACTCTATCTCCTGTACAAATTACTCTTTTATCAGGGTAAGGCGCGTCCCGACGGCGATCTTGCGTCCGTTGACCATGTCGCCCGCCGTGAGCCAGCCTTTGCCCTCCGGCTTGAAAGCGCGCACGGTGACGGTCCCTTCGCCGCAGGCGACCACGACGCCGTCTTTGGCGGCGTACAGCACTTCCCCCGGCACGGCGTCCGCCGGACGTTCTTTTTCGCCGACGAGCGTATCCGCTATTTTCAACACCTTCCCGTCCAGATACGTGAACGCACCCGGAAAAGGCGTCATGCCGCGCACGAGATCATGCACCCGCTTCGCCGTCCGGGAAAAATCGACGAGACATTCCTCCGGCGCTATCTTTTCGGCGTACGTCGCTTCCCCTGTCTGCGGGACGGGGGTGATACTGCCGTCTTCAAGTCCCCGCAAGGTCTTGACGAGCAGCCGCCCGCCGAGAGACGCAAGCGCATCGAACACCTCTCCCGTTGTCCGGTTTTCGCCGATGGCGTAACGCTCGGTGAGAAGCATGTCTCCCGTGTCGAGCCCCTTATCCATGCGCATGGTGGTGATGCCGGTCTCCGCTTTCCCGTCGAGCACCGCACGCTGAATGGGTGCCGCACCGCGGTATTGCGGTAAGAGCGAGCCGTGCACGTTGACACAGCCGTACCGCGGATAATTCAATACATATTCCGGCAAGATCTTCCCGTAGGCGACCACCGCGATGACGTCCGGCTTTATTTCGTCAAGCACCGGCTGAAAAGCCCCGTCTTTGAGGGTTTCCGGCTGATAGACGGCCACGCCGCGGGCAAGCGCCGTCTTTTTGACGTCGCTGTACGACAAAAGCATCCCGCGTCCCTTGCGCACGTCCGGCTTTGTCACCGCCGCCGCCACGTCGAAGCCCTCGTCGAGCAGGGCGTCGAGACACGCCGAGGCAAAATCCGGCGTTCCCATAAACATCACTTTCATGCTCATGCCATATGCTCCTTTCGCGTTTTATCCCCGTCGGATCCTCTTTGTCATTTTACTTCCTCAACGTCCTCCGGGTCTAACATTTCGATCGCCTTGTCGGTGTACAGGATGCCGTCGAGATGGTCGTATTCGTGACACAGACACCGGGCGATGATGCCTTTTCCCGTGTAAGTAAACGTCTTGCCGTCACAGTCGGTGGCACGCACGGTGACCTTGGCGGGACGCGAGGTGATGCCGTACTGCCCCGGTACCGAGAGACAGCCCTCGATTTCCTCCTGCGTGCCGGACGTGGCGACGATCTCGGGATTGATGAACACAACAAAATCGTGCTCGTCTTTTTCCACCCCTGCGTCGATGATATAGATGCGGCGCAGGATGCCCACCTGCACGGCGGCAAGTCCGACACCGCCCGCCTTGGCGAGCGTTTCCTTCATGTCGTCGATCAGTTGGAGCATGCGCGGCGAGATGTCGGTAACGGGCTTGCTGATCTTGCGAAGCGTTTCATTTTCCGAGGTGATGATGGTGAGAATTGCCATTTTGACAGGTCCTTTCCCCTGCGAGCAGGAATCATATCGTCAGCGGGTTGACGTCCGCCGACACCGTCACGTTTTTCAAGGCTTTCCCCTGCGCGTGCAGGATGCTGCTTAACATTTCGCGAAACCGCGCGGTGTCGCGGCATTTGATGAGATACCGCATACGGTATTTTCCCGCAAGTTTATAGATTTCATTCCGAAACGGTCCGTACAGGATGAATTTTACGTCGGAGAACTCCGATTTAGCCGTTTCGTCAAGTGTTTTTCCGAAATTTTTTACGGCGGCGAGCACGTCCGCCTCCACGTCCGACGCAAACGAGACCGTCACCATGTCGCAGAACGGCGGAAAGACCGACGTGCGGCGGAATTCGATCTCTTTTTCGTAGAACGCCTCGTAGTCCTGCCGCGAGGCAAGCGTCAGCACGTCGTTGTCCGGTGCGTAGGTCTGGATGACCGCGTGTCCCGGCTTTTCGGCGCGTCCCGCACGCCCGAGCACCTGCGTCAGAAGTGAAAACGTCTTTTCTCCCGCACGGAAGTCCCCGACGAACAGCGACGTGTCGGCCAAAACCACGCCGACCAACGTCACCGCCGGGAAATCATGCCCCTTCGCCACCATCTGCGTGCCGACGAGGACGTCCGCCTGCTTCTCGCGGAAGGCTTTTAATATCTTTTCGTGTCCGCCCTTGCCCTGCGTCGTGTCGGCGTCCATGCGCAAGATGCGCGCTGCGGGAAAATCCTTCTTCAAGGTCTCTTCCAGAAGCTGCGTGCCGCTTCCCACAAAGGATATCCGGCTCTTTCCGCAGCCCGGGCACACCGCCGGCACCTCTTCGGTATAGCCGCAATAGTGGCACACCATGCGTCCCGCACCGCTCCGTAAACGGTGGTGCGTCAGCGAGACACTGCAATTGGGGCAGACGAACATATAACCGCAGGAGCGGCAGAGCGCCAGCGCCCGATAGCCCCGCCGGTTGATGAGCAGGATGGACTGCTCCTTTTTTTCGAGCCGCTCCGCGAGCTCCTTTTTGAGACTTGCGCCCACGAGTAACGGCACCGCGTCCTTCGCCGCGTCGCGTCTGCCCGCGGCAAACCCTTCTTCCGGCAGTCCGCCCGTCTCAAACGGGACACCCGCCGCTTCCGTATTCTTATCCGTATCCGTATCCATATCCGTATCCGTCCCGCCGTCAGACGGCTCAAACGCGTCCTCCGGCGCACGGAACATCGGCTCCGCACGCATATCGTACAACTCCACGGAGGGCAGTTTCGCCCCGCCGTAGCGGTTTTTTAAGGTGACAAGCGCATATTTCCCGTTTTTGGCATAATAAAAGCTCTCGACCGACGGCGTCGCCGACGCCATCACCAACAGCGCCTTGTGGTAGACACAGCGGTATTTGGCGATCATGCGCGCATGGTAGCGGGGCGACTGATCGGATTTGAAGGAGCCGTCGTGCTCCTCGTCCATGATGATGAGCCCGATGTCGTCGAGCGGCGCAAACACCGCCGAACGCGTACCGATGACGATCTTGGCGTTTCCCGCCGTGATGCGCTTCCAGGCGTCGATGCGTTCGCCCGCCGACAGCCCCGAATGGATGAGCGCGATGCCCTCTGCCCGATACCGGGCGGCAAAACGTCCCACCGTCTGCGAGGTCAGCGCGATCTCCGGCACCAATACCAATACCCTCCTGCCGTCTTTCAGCACCTCGTCGATGAGTTTCAGAAGCACGTTGGTCTTGCCGCTTCCCGTCACGCCCCACAGCAGTGCCGCCTGCGGCTTTTCATCGCGGTAGAGCGCAAGCAGTTTTTCTTTTGCCTCCCGCTGTTCCCCGGAAAGTACAAAATCGGCGTGCTCCGTCCCGTCCGGGGAGGAAAACGCCGAAAGGGAGCGATCTTTTTCTTGGCGGCGGATGGCGATGAGCCCCTTTTTGGCAAGCTCCTCCACCACCGATATCCCGACGCCGGCACGCGAAGACACCTCCGAAAGCGTCATCGGTGCCTGCGCTTCCGCAAGGACTTCGTAGGCACACTTCTGCTTGACGGTGAGCTTGACGTCCTCCGCCGTATTTTCCGGCAGCAACTCCGCCAGCCGCTCCGTCTGCGTGTTGACGACGCACTCGTAGTCGGTCTCCCGTTTGAGGAGCCCGAGCCTGACAAGGGTGTTCGCCGCCGTGATGCCGCCCGTCGGGGCATAGGCACGGATATCCTTTTCGCTCGCCCGTCCGGCGTCATAGACAAAGCTGTACACGTCGGACACCGCAAGGTTGACCGTCGCGAGCACGCTTTCGGCGTCGCCGTCCGGCGATACCGTGTAGACGTAGGTCTTGCGCACGCCGAGCCCTGCCGGCAGTACACAGCGCACCGCGTCTCCCATCGAGCAGAACAGCCTTGCGCTCATAAAGCGGCAGAGCTCCGCAAGCTCGGGGTTGATGTACAGATATTTGCCCGGCACGGACAGGACGGGTTTCGTGTTTTTGCACGCCGTGCGGTCGGATACCGCCTCGACGAATGCCGTACACGGCTTGTTGCCGCCGCCGAAAGGCACGACGACAAGACGTCCCGGCGCGATCTCCTTTTCCTGATGGACCGGAACGTGATAGTCGTATAGTCTGTCGGCGCTGTACGGAATGCCGAGGATCCGGACGCTGACGTACGTCATGCCGTCTTACCGCTCGTCGGAAGCGTCTTCCGGAACGTCCGTCCTTTCGGCGGCTTCGTCCGGCGTCTTGATGAACAATTCGCCCTCATGCATCATGCGGATGGCTTCCATGACGGGTTTGAGCTCTTCCTTTTCGCCTTTCTTGGGCAGGGTGATGCCCGCCGTCATGGCACGGAACTGCTCATACTCGGGATGCAGCTTGTTGTAGTTGTCCCGCTCGATGACGTAGCGTGCGCCCTTGGCGGCCGCCATGACGAGGGTGTAACGGTTGTACTTGTTGTTCTGGGACAGTTGATTGATGGTCGGTTTTATCATTGCCGCTTCTCCTTTATTCTGAAATTGTATTTTTTATAATAGAAATTCTTTGATTTCCTCTGTCAGATTGCCGGTCTTGCATTCCTCGGCACGCACGATCGCCCGGATGTCCGCCACGCACGCGTCGATGCACCCCTCGCGGTTGAACACGACGTAGTCGTACAGAGCGCTCGCCCGCAGTTCCCTTTCGGCGATGGCGAGCCGTCGGCTCATCTCGGCTTCGCTTTCGGTGCCGCGCCCCGCAAGACGCGAACGCAGTACCTCTTTGCTTTCGGGAGCGATGAACAAAAGAAGTGCGTCGGGGCACAGCGTTCTGATATTCAGCCCGCCCTGCACGTCGATTTTGAGCACCACGTTCTTGCCTTCGGCGAGCCGCTTTTCGACGTATGCCCGCGGCGTTCCGTAATAGTTGCCGTTGTAGACGGCATATTCCAAAAATTTGCTTTCGCCGATCATGCCCCGGAAGGTCTCTTCCGGCAGAAAGAAATAATCCGCTCCGTCGGTCTCGCCCTCTCGTCTGGCGCGCGTCGTCGCCGACACCGACTGCACGAAGGCGTCATCCGCGGCGTACAGTTTTTCGAGCACCGTGTCCTTGCCGACGCCCGACGGCCCCGACAGCACGATCAGTCTGCCTTTTTTCCTGCATTCAGTCATCGTCTTCCCCGCTTTCTTCCTCGTCTGCTTCCCCGTTGAGCCGGTTCTGTATGGTTTCGGGTGTCAGCGCCGAAAGCACGACGTGGGTGCTGTCGGTGATGATGACGGCACGCGTCTTTTTGCCGCTCGTCGCGTCGATGAGCTTGCCGGTGTCGCGCGTGTCGGCAACCAGCCGCTTGATGGGCGCCGCGTCGGGACTGACCACCGACACCACTTTATGAGAGTTGATGAGATTGCCGTATCCGATGTTGATGAGTTTCATACCGTCCTCCGCCCGTCATTCGATGTTCTGGATCTGTTCGCGGATCTTTTCGGCTTCGCTCTTGGCGTCCACCACGATCTTGGCGATGTCCGCACTTGAACATTTGGAGCCCGTCGTATTGATCTCGCGGTTGATCTCCTGCAAGAGAAAATCCAGCTTTCTTCCGCAGGGTGCGTCGCTTTTGTCGCCGAGCATATCCCGGAACTGTGTCAGATGGCTGTGCAGACGCACCATTTCCTCGTCGATCGCCACGCGGTCGGCAAAGATGGCGACCTCCTCGACGATACGCGTGCGGTCGATGTCAAGCGATGCGCACCATTCCTCGATGCGCTCGGTGAGCCTTTTGCGGTAGTCCTCCACCACGTCCGGCACCCGCTTTTCGATAGCGGCAACGTACCCTTCCAGCACGTCCACCTTGCCGAGAATGTCCTTGACGAGCCGGTCGCCCTCCGCCTTTTTCATGGTGCGGAAATCTTCGAACGCCTGCGTCAGCGCCCCTTCTAACCGTCCCCACAGCACGTCGGTGCTGTCGTCCTCCTTGAAGGAGGTGAAGATATCGCGGTTGGCGGCGACCGACATGACGGAAATATCGTCTTTCAGCCCGTATTTTTCATTCAGTTGTTTCAGGCAGGAAAGATAGTTGACGAGGTACGCCTCGTCGAGCGACAGAAAGGATTCCGCCGCACCCGGAACGGCTTCCGCCGTGATGTAGATATCCAGCTTGCCGCGGGTGGTGTAGCCGGCGGCGAACGCCTTTACCTTTTCTTCGAGGCGGCTGTACGTGCGCGGCATCTTGCAGTTGACGTCCAGATACCGCGAGTTGACCGATTTCACCTCGACCGTGACGACGGTCGTTTCTCCCTGCACGCGGGCATAGCCGCAGCCTGTCATACTGAGCATTTTCTCTTCGCTCCCTCTTTGAAAGCAAGATTTTCACCTATTATATTTCAATTATATATTGTAACACAAAAAATGCCTGCCGTCAAGAGGCGGCAGGCATTTTTTCACGCATTTGAACGGTTTTGTTTTCGCGTCATTCCATGATGACGGCGGGCTCGGCAAGGGAGAAAAGTTCGTTGCGGCGGCAGGTGATCTTTTTTACGTTGGCGACGTACAGCGCATGGTCGGTAAAGGGGGACTTGATGACGTTGTCCTCGATGACGACCGAGCGGTGCGTCTTGTGCGACGGGTCCTCGCAGTCGATGCCGACGGCGATGCCGCCCGTGCCGCGGAATTTGATGCGGTGTCCGCAGTTGGCGATGTAGTTGCGGCGGATGACGATGTCCTCGGTGGAGCACAGTCCCTCGTACCAGTACGCCTCCGATGCCACCTCGATGGCGGCGCCGTCGAGATCGTAGATGAAGTTCTCTTCGATGAGCGCTTTTTTGCACTTGATGAGCATCCCGCGCGCAATGTGGTTATGCAGAACGCAGTGCTTCACCGTAAGCGCGGGCGACTGCGTGGCGTCCATGAACAGCAGGTTTTCGGTGTCGGCGGGAAGCGGCTTGTCGAGCACCACGTCACACGTCAGCGCCTTGAAATGCGGCGTCGTTTCCCGTACGCGATAGGTATCGACGACCGTCAGCGTGCGGCGGTCGGTCAGTTCCAGCTTGTCGCCGACGTCGGGACGGTCGAGCATCTGCGAGTGTGTGCCCTCGGCGAAGCCGAAACGCAGCGTACAGCGGCTGCCCTTGGGATTCTCGATCTTATGATAGTACGACTGCACGTTGAGCGAGTCGTCGCCCTGCCCCTCAAAGAAGCAGTGATCGTACACCACCTTGCCGCGGCAGGCGGAAATGTGGGTGGCGTCGGTGTTGGTGGACATATGCTCACCGGCGGACGGGATGACGTGCAGTCCCTCGAAATACAGGTCCTTGCTGCGGTGCGCCACGATGCCCATGCCGGGCTGGCTGTGGATGGTGACGTTTTTGACGGTGATATCCTCGCAGTCCTGCAAAAGGATGCCGGGACGCGAGTGAAACGTGTGCCAGATGTAAAATTCCTTGCCGATATAGCTGTCTTTGAGATTGTCGGCGAGGAAGCGGACGCAGTTGTTTTCCAGCACCGTGCAGGAATAGATGTTATACTTGCCGAAGTCGATAAAACGGCTTGCCTCGTCATCATAGATGGCGTGGCGGTGCGGGAAGGAGATGGTTTTAGGAAGCGGGTATTCCTTGCCGAACTGCACAGTGAAATACTCATGTTCCTCGCGGTCGATCTTCGTGATGATGCCCTTGCTGTACGGCTTGCGGGTGTGATCGAGCGTAAAGCCGCGCAAGGTGACGCGGCGGCTGCCCGTAAGGCTGATGGGCTCCATGAAGCCGTCCACCATGAAGACGGCGCCGTCGGCTCTGATCTCGGCGTCGGTGATGCCGGAGAGGTCCCAGCCGACGGTATAGCGGTAATCCGGCGAGAACATATAGGCGGAAACGGTGGAGGTATCCTTACCCATAGCACCGGAGATGGCGTCGTCGCGGTTTTTGCGGGCAAGCGCCGAGGTCAGCACGTACGTTCCCTCGGGTACCGTGAGGACGGAGCCGGGATTTTCACGCAGGAAATCCGCCGCTTTTTTGAGTTTCTGTGCGGTGCTTCCCGCGAAATCGTTAAGATTGACTGTCTTTTTCATGATTCTTTTCCTTTCCCCCGACAAATCGGTCGATACCTTCATTATACCGAAAATATCGGATTTGTAAAGGGGATTTTGGAAAAATCTGATATGATTCCATGCGCAAAGCGCCTTTCACAAATCCCGCAAAGGATTTATTTCGTTGTAAAGAACGACCAAATGGTACCGATTTTGCTTTTACCAGCTCATGTCTGCTTATTTTGTTTTGCCTTCTGCAATATAATATGTTTTCCTAATGAACTTTTCATAATCATTCAAAACAACGCTGTCATCAAATGTATCACTGATTTTAGTCGAATAACGCATTAAATCGGCATCGTTTATTACGCTATTGTAATAGCTTGCATAATCCTTAGAATTGATGAAGCTATATGATGGACGTTTTTCTTTCAAATGCAGTATGACGATAAGCGTTTTATCCGGCGTGTGAAAATATGACGCCGGATCGTCCCTTGATAATGCAAAATATTTATCTAAATTATGCTCAGTCAATACATCATATTTTTGGAAAGCACCTCCATTTTTGTAATACGGCACCTGCTCAAAAATTATAAAGATTTGAAAATATGGAATTGCATTTGACCGGATATTTGCAGTTTCTCCAAGCATGTTTTCAAAATAATTATTGCTGTTTTGCGAATAGTTTCGCATTACAAATTTTACGGCATAACCAGCAATCGGTTTCCCACATTTACTCACCGTAATGTCAATGTTTTTCGGATAATACCTTCCTTGGATGACACCTTCTTTATCATCACCAATACCTTGTGCTAATACTGTGTATTCGGAACCAAAGAGTTCTTTTATGTCCTTTGCTATATGCCCATGTAAGCTTTTGAGTTTTGCTGTGCTTCTTGATGTGTCAACGCTCAGATAAGTCTTAAAAGACTCCCTTACAACTTCCAGAAATTGCTGATTGTTTAGCATGAAAACAGCCCTCCGTTATATGTAAATTTGTAATCAAGATATGCTTTAACGTCCTTTGATGAAAAAGTATAATATCCACCGCTCTTATATTTACCTAATAGTTTTATATATGAAATAAATTCGTCTGTTTTCAAAACCGCAATAATATCTTTTATGTCAATGGTTTCACTCACAATATATAATCCACCATAGACTCCTGTGCCAGCTGGTGCCTCCGTAAACTTAAAATCATCTTTTGATCGAAGTAAAGCGTTTATTGCCAGTTTGTTCTTATAGGTATCATTAATTGCTTGACTACGTCCAAACGCGTACCAATAAGCGGAGGCATCTCTTTCGTTACTACGTTTTGTTAATTTGGGTTTGCTGTCTACAAGATAGCGATACAATTTTTCATCTTTTTGCAGCTCGTCTTCCGAAATCAAGTTTCCCTTATGATCATACGGATAGAACATTCGTTGCTCTACCCCCTTTGACGATTTTATCACAGGAATAATATATTTTGATTGAAAATCAAATTCGTTTATAAAAACGCCATCACAAAGCGTTGCGTATCCGTTCTTGACAGCCACGTCACATTTTCTGAAATTGAAAAGAATTCTATGTAGCAGGCGCAGTTCTTCTTTTTTGGCAAAATAGTAATTACCGGCTATTTGATAATCGTCAGGCTCTACGGTTTCCACGTAATACGGGATTAAATTCTTTTCATTGAAACGATAATAATCTACGCTTTGATTTTCTTTACCCTTTGTCAGAATCGTAATTGCCGTGTAAGTAGTGGCATCAAATGCTTGAAAGTGTTTCAAATCAACAACCGATTTCAGCAATTTTTCTTGTGCCAAATAATTCCGCATGTATGCGCCAGCAATACTATTGAAGTATGAACTTGGTGTAATATATCCAAGGGTTCCATTTTCGTTTAACATTGTGATTCCGAGTTCATAAAACACGATGAAAAGATCTGTCATTCCGTTTTGCGCAAAAGAAAACTTTTTTGTTTCATCGAGTGAATCTCCTAAATTGTGCACACGAACATACGGCGGATTACCTAAAACATAGTCCATTTCCCCATCAAAACATTTTACCGTCAATGCGTCTCCACAAAGAATATTCCATTCAACCCCGAATATGCCAAACTGTTCTGCTACACGGCTAATGTTTTCAATACATTTTTTCTGTTCGACTTTTTCCAATTCTATTCCGTGTATATATGTCGCAAGATCCAATCGCAAATCGTCAATACTATATCCTTGATTTATTGCTTCCATGCAATACCTGCGTACAATTTGGCACAAAAATGCTCCATCACCACAACTATTATCAATTGTATGTTTTTTTAGTATTTTGGAGCCACTATACTCAGCCAAATCAAGAATAATATCGACAATAAAGACTGGCGTATAAAAACGACCATTTTCTTTTTCTGTCGTAATACTTTTTTGCATCGTTTTCATTCTTCTGTCCTTTCTCTTTCATGAAACGAGATTTCATTGTCTCCTTTGTAAAGAAAACCTCCTGTCGACAGGTATAAAAAGACATATATATTTTAATATAAATTGCGACTTTTTTCAAGTATTGGACGTAACGATTTTGTGACTTTGCGGCTTTTTCTGCTCTTTTTTAGTTCAAATCCCTGCGCCCGTTCAGAGCAGGATTTCTTTGCAGGAGCAAAGAAACATAAAAAGTCGTATGCATATTTTTCTCTCAAAACACAAAAATCGGGCTTTTTGAAAGCATCAAAGCCCTCAAAAAGCCCGTAAACGCGCGAAAAACGCAAAAAAACGAGAAAGAAACCACAAAAGCCTGGTAGACTTTTGTGGGTTCTTAGATGGTGCTCCTGCGGAGAGTCGAACTCCGGACACCTTGATTAAAAGTCAAGTGCTCTACCTACTGAGCTAATGGGGCAAACCCGGGATTTCTCCCGACAGCTTTCATATTATATCACAGCATCAGAAAGATGTCAAGAGATTTCCCGAAAGTTTTATTCGATTTTTTCGTTTTGTTTATTCCGGCTTGTAGCTGTCCTTCAGAGATACTACACGGTTGAAGGTATTCGCGTTCTTGGTATCCTTGCAGAAGTAACCGATTCGGACGAACTGGAATTTGTCACCGGGCTGTGCTTCAGCCAGAGAGGGTTCCAGCTTGGCGCCGTCCATACGGACTGCGGATTCCGGATTGAGGAAGTCCACATAGGTCTTCCCTTCCGGCAGGTCGTTCATGTTTTCTTCCGTGAACAGACGGTCGTACAGGATCACGTCCGCATCCACCGCATACTTGGCGGAGAGCCAGTGGATCGTACCCTTGATCTTGCGGTCGGTGGGATTGCCGGTACCGACTTCCAGATCGGCGGTGCAGTGGATTTCCTTTACAGAACCGTCCTCGTTCTTCACGATCTCGCCGCACTTGATGATGTAGGAGCTCATGAGACGGACTTCTCCGCCGGGCTTCAGACGGAAGAACTTCGGCGGCGGAACCTCAGCGAAAT
>JAZRVE010000106.1:0-11359 GCA_045598975.1 Eubacteriales bacterium | reverse complement strand
CCTTTTTTCTCTTGTGAGAAAAAAGGAGGTGCTTTTCTTCTTTTGTAAGAAAAAAGCGTTTCTTTTCTCTCTTGCGAGAAAAAGTACATTGTTTCCCCGCGCCGCTTGCGGCGCGAAATCGCCCGCCGGAGCCCGGCGGGCGAGGATGCAGTTCACACTGCCGACGAGCGAATGATGTCTCCCACCTGCATGGGACAAACCATGTCGGCACGGTAAAGCATCTGCGGATGCGGCGCCGAGTCGATCTTGCCGCCGTCGGGATCGCGCAGATTCCGCAAAACGAACGGGACAGACGGTTTTCCGGGCGAGACTAACTCGCAGGCGTCGCCCTCGCACGCCTTGTTGCGCTGGCAGAGAAGCACGGTGCCGTGCGCGGAATCGACCTCCTCCACCGTTGCCAGAAATGCCTTTTCGCGGATGTATCCGCCCTCGGACGAGATCTGCGCGTTGCGCATACAATCGTCGAAATAATAGCCGGTGCCGTACTCACGGTGGCTGACGCCCGATAATTCGTATAACTGCCGCTCATCGAAAACGTAATGACCGGGATCGGCGAGATAGCGCGTCAGTTCGGTCTTGTAGACGTTGGCGGTGATGGCGGTGTAGTAGGCGCTCTTGACGCGCCCCTCGATCTTGAAACTGTTGATACCCGCCTCAACGAGCTCGGGAATGTGTTCGATCATGCAGGTGTCCTTGGAACTGAACAAAAACGTACCGCGCTCGTGCTCCACGAGGGCGATTTTTTCGTCCGGACGCTTTTTCTCGAAAATCTCCGCGTATTTTTCGCCCTCGAAATATTCCCATCGGCAGGGCTGGGCACAGCGTCCGTGGTTGGCGTCGCGCCCGGTGAAAAAGTTGGAGAGCAGACAGCGCCCCGAGTAGGAAACGCACATGGCGCCGTGGACGAAGGCTTCCAATTCCAGCTCCGGCGGGATGTTGTCGCGGATGCGCCGTATCTCGGTAAGCGTCAGTTCGCGCGAAAGCACGATGCGGGAGGCACCGAGCGACTGATATAAGCGGCAGGCTTCGGAATTGACGGTACTGCACTGCGTCGAGATGTGAAGCGCCAGATCGGGTGCATGCTTCTTGGCAAGCGCGGTCACGCCCATGTCGGCGACGATGAGCGCATCAGGCTTTACGGCGTCGTTGAGAAACGAAAGGTAGCCGATAAGCTCCGGCAGTTCGTGTTCCCGCGGCATGACGTTGACGGTGATATAGAGCTTTACGCCGCGCGCATGACAGTACGCGACGGCGGCGATCAGCTCGTCGTTCGTGAAATTTTCGGATGCCGAACGCATCCCGAAGTCTTTGCCTGCGACGTAGACGGCGTCGGCACCGTACAGGACGGCAAAACGCAGTTTTTCAAAATTGCCGGCAGGGGAGAGGATTTCCGGTCTGTTCATAGTGTCCCTTTACGCGGCGGTCAGGCGGCTTTGTCGGCGGCAACGACGCGCTGATGCTCGTCGTAGGTGCGGGAGTAGACCGTTTCGCCGTTCTTTTTGGTGTAGAAATAATAGTAAGAGGTGGATTCCGGGTAGAGCGCGGCGTAGATGGCCTCGATGCTCGGGTTGCAGATGGGACCGGGCGGAAGCCCGCGGTTGACGTAGGTGTTGTAGGGGTGGTCGATCGTCGTGTCGAGCTCATACAGCCCGGTGCGCTCCTTCTGCGCGTATTGCAGAGAGGCGTCGGAGTTGAGGAAGGGGAAAGAGGCGCTGTTTTTGAGCCGGTTGTGGAAGACCGAGGAGATATAATAGTAGTCGGTCGCGCCGGCGCCTTCTTTTTCAATGAGAGAGGCGAGGGTGACGATCTCGTCCACCGTCATGCCGAGCGCATCGCAGCGGTCGTAAAATTCCTTTTCAAACTTGCGCTCGAAGTTCTGCAAAAAGCGGTCGATGGCGGAAATGGGGTTTTCGCCGAGATAGAAATCGTAGGTGTCGGGGAAGAGGTAGCCCTCCAACCGATAGCTGACGGAGGAATCGAAGCGGCAGGCGGGAAGTGTCTCCCGGGTGAGCGCCTTGGTGAATCCGTACTCATAGTCGAAGTCTTGCAGGGCCTCGTTGAATTCGTCCACGCCGCAGACGCCGTTTTCGGCGAGCAGGTCAATGGTCTCGTTGACGGTCAGCCCCTCGGGGATGGTGATGCGAACGGTGCCGGAGCGGCGGCGCTCGTAATCGGAGAGGGTGTCGATGAGATCGTCGAAATTCATGGAAGCATTGACGGTCTGCGCACCGGAAAGGTATCTGCCCGTCAGATACGAGCGGCGGGAAATACGGAATTCCGTGAATTTTTCAAACACGAACGGAAAATCGATAACGCCTGCATTAGAGAGGATCTCGGCGACTTCCCTCGTCGTTGCGCCCTCCGGCAGATAGACGGTGACCTCCTTGTCCTCCTTGACGAAGGCGAAGACGTCGTTGCCGATGCGGATGACGAAGTGTGCGAGCAGATAACTGCATAACAGGACGAACGCCACGTATAAGACGATCTTGATGACGCCGGAACGGTTTTTGCCCGATTTTTCGGTGTCCTTTTTGACGGTTTTGCGTTTGGGAGCTTCGGAAAAATCGTCGAGGCTGACGCCGTGCGCTTTTTCGACGGCACCGTTTTGCCGCGTTCCGGATGATGCGGGCTTTGCGGCAGATTTCGCGGCGGGTTTTGCAGCGGGTTTTGCGGCGGGTTTTGCCGCGGGCACCGTTGCCCGTTTCACCGGTTCCATGCTGACGCGTGTTTTGCCGGGATCGTCCGCCGGCGGCGTTTTGGCTTTCTGCGGCTCTTTCGGCGAAGGCGAAGCATTCGGATGCGTGGTCTTATCGAAAATTTTCAGAACCTCTTCCAGTTCTCCGGTTTCGTGCGGTTTTTGGTTGTTGTCCATCGTGCGGCATTTCCTTTCTTGCAGAATGCGGTACTATCGGGCTTGCCAGCGGGCGCTGCTGCCGGCGGGCAGAACGGCGTGTGTCTGAACGACGGGGATGCCGATCTCGTCGCAGGAAACGGTGCCGCCGTGTGAGGGGCGCACGTAGAGTTCGAGCAGATACCCGACGGTGGAGGCGGAGAGCCCCGTGGTGTAGGAGTTGACGAGCATGAAAAGCGCGTTGGGGGAAAGAAGCGGCACACAGAGGCGGATAAGCTCGTCTATGCCGTCTTCCAGTTTCCAGACTTCGCCGCCCGGACCTCTGCCGTAGGACGGCGGATCCATGATGATGGCGTCGTAGCGATGTCCGCGGCGGTTTTCCCGCTCTAAAAATTTCTTGCAGTCGTCGACGATATAGCGGATGGGCGCATCGGCAAGTCCCGAAAGCGCGGCGTTTTCCTTTGCCCATGCCACGATGCCCTTGGAGGCATCCACGTGGACGACGGAGGCACCGGCTCCGGCACAGGCGAGCGTTGCGCCGCCGGTGTAGGCAAAGAGATTGAGCACCGAGACGGGGCGTCCGGCGTTCCGGATGACGTCGGAGGCAAAGTCCCAGTTGACCGCCTGCTCCGGAAAGACGCCGGTGTGCTTGAAGCCGGTGGGACGCACGCGAAAGGAGAGCCCTTTGCGCTGTATGATCCAGCCGTTGTCAAGCTGACTTTGGGAAAGCGAACGGACGTCCCAGTGCCCGCCGCCTTTGGAGGAGCGCACGTAGTGCGCCGCCGCGTGATCCCAGTCGGGGTGGACGCGGCAGTTTTTCCAGATGACCTGCGGATCGGGGCGGACAAGTAAGGTGTCCTTCCAGCGTTCCAGCCGTTCGCCGTCCGAGGTGTCGAGCAGTTGATAATCGTCAAAATCCGATGTGTACCACATAATCGTTTCCCGTTAATTGATTTTTAATTCTTCAAAGCCGCCGTAGGGCAGGATAAAGGTGTTTTTTGCCGTCAGCGTCAGTTCCTGCGTGTAGCGGAAGGATGCCGCCGAGGGCGATGCCATGCGGGCGGCGGTGATGCGCACGTCCGGCACGGATTTTTTGCTTAATATCACCGCGTCGAGCGGGATGCCGTCGAGGATGACGGCGTCGCTTTCTCCCGAAACGGTAAGCGTCGGTTTTTCGGGGCGGCGCTCATTTTCCGGCGTGCGGACGAGATGCGAAACGCAAAGACCGTCCACGCGGTTGCCGTTGAGGACAAGATACCCGTCGCACAGGTTCAGATGCCGCAGACGGAGGTCTGTGAGGTCGCAGGCGGTAAACGCAAAGGCGTCTTCCGTCACGTCGGCGTCGATGCGGCGGGCGCGAAGCCCGGTAAGAGAGGCGCTTTCGGCGCACAGCACGGCTTTCACGTTACGCACGGTCATGTTTTCGAGCGTGACGTCCGCCGCTTTCGCACCTTCGGTAAGCCGGATCGCGGCGGCGATCCCGTCAAAAGAGGCGCCCGTCACGGTGAGTGCGCTTACCTCTCCGGCGAGTGTGACGCCGTCTGCCGCAGAGGACTCCGCAAAGCGGAGATTTTCCAGATATACGTCCTCCGTGTCGGCAAGGCGGATACCGGTGCCGTGTACGGAGCGGATGAGCGCGTCGGAAAGCAGAACGCTCTGACAGGCGGTGAAGGAAAAGGCGGCGTCGGCGTTTTCGGCGTTCCACCGTCCGCCCGAGAGGGCAAACGACGGCACACCGGTGCAGACCATGCCGGCAAACGACACGTCGGCGTGCGGATGGACTTTGAGCGAAAGCGGGTGGGTGAGCGGAAGCGGACGGGTGACGCGGTAGGAGCCGCAGGGAAGCACGAGAAGCGTTTCGCCCGAGGCGAATGCCTTTTCAAAGGCTTCCGTGTCGTCGTGTGAGCCGTCGCCAACGGCGCCGAATTCGGCAAGGTTTTTGCCGTAGATCAGATTCTCTGCCATTGCCATGGGTCACTCTTGACTTTCCGCGGGCTGTTCCGGAGCGCTTTCCGTGATATTGTTGTCGGCTTCCTCGGTGTCCTCGGTATCGTCCGGCATATCCTCCCGGCGGACGACGGCAAAATTGGTGATGACGTTGTCTTCGGCGAGGCGCATGACGCGAACGCCTGCGGCGGTTCTGCCGATGACGGAGATTTCCGAAACGCGGGTGCGGATGATCATGCCGGAGCCGGTGATGATCATGATATCGTCCTCTTCGTTGACAAGGGCGATGCCGTTGAGAAGCCCGGTCTTGTCGTTGAGGTTGTGGCACTTCATACCCTTGCCGCCGCGGTTGTGGAGCGAGTATTCGGAAAGGTCGGTGCGCTTGCCGAGACCGTTTTCGGTGATGGTGAGCACCTTTCTTTCGTCATCCGGCATTGTGCAGACGGCGCCGACAACGTAGTCGTCGGACGACAGATTGATGGCACGCACGCCGCGGGCGGTTCTGCCGAGCGGACGGGCGTCGTTTTCGTCAAAGCAGACGGCGAGTCCGTTGTGGGTGGCGAGAAGCATATTGCTGTTGCCGGCGGTTTTGAGCACGTACAGCAGCTCGTCGTTTTCGTCGAGGTTGATGGCGATGAGCCCCACACGGCGGATGTTGCGGTACAGATCGAGGGAGGTACGTTTGATAACGCCGTATTTGGTCACCATGGTGAGGTATACGTTCTCCTCGTTGAGAGAGGCGAGCGGAACGTAGGCGGTGATCTTTTCGTCGGGAGAGAGTTCGAGGATGTTGACAAGGTTGGTACCCTTGGAGGTGCGGGACGCCTCGGGAATCTCGTATGCCTTCTTGACGAAGACCTTGCCGAGATTGGAGAACATCATGATGTAGTGATGGCTGTTGGCGATAAAGACGTCCTGAACGTAGTCCTCCTCGCGGGTGTTCATGGCGGTGATGCCCTTGCCGCCGCGCTTCTGGGCGGTGTAGGTGTCGACGGGCATACGCTTGATGTAGCCCTCGTGGCTGATGGTGATGACGCAGTTCTTGCGTTCGATGAGGTCTTCGAGTAAGATCTCGTTTTCGACGGCTTCGATCTTGGTGCGGCGTTCGTCGCCGAATTTGCGCTTGACTTCTAACAGATCGTCGCGGACGATATCGTGGACTTTCCCGCTGTCGGCAAGGATGTCGAGCAGTTCTTCGATCTTTTTGTGCAGGGAATCCAGTTCTTCGAGCAGCTTGTCGATTTCGAGGCCGGAGAGCTTTCCGAGGGGCATCTGCACGATCTCGGTGGTCTGGATGTCGTCGAGCTCGAAGCGCTCGGCGAGTTTGGCCTTGACTTCGGGAATGCCGCCGGGGGTGAAACGGATGATGCGGATGACCTCGTCGATGTTGTCGATGGCGATCTTCAAGCCCTCGACGATGTGCGCACGGCGCTTGGCTTTTTCGAGGTCAAAGCGGACGCGGCGCTCGACGACGTCGATCTGGTGGTCGATGTAGTGGCGCAGCATCTGTTTGAGATTGAGCGTTTTGGGCTCGCCGTCGACAAGAGCGAGCATGTTGGCGGCGAAGGTGTCCTGTAACTGCGTGTATTTGAAAAGGAGATTGAGGATGACGTTGGCGTTGTATTCGCGCTTGACGTCGATGACGATGCGCATGCCGCCGCGTCCGGATTCGTCGGTGATGTTGGAAATGCCCTCGATACGCTTGTCCTTGACAAGGTCGGCAATGCTGGAAACGAGGGTGGATTTGTTGACGCCGTAGGGAATTTCGGTGACGACGATAGAGGTGCGGTTGTGCTTTTCCTCAAAATGCGTCTGCGCACGGACGTAGATTTTGCCGCGGCCGGTCATGTAGGCTTCGTAGATGCCGGACGTGCCGTGGATGGTGGCGTACGTCGGGAAATCGGGGCCTTTGATGAAGGTCATGAGCTCGGGGATGTCGCAGTCGGGGTGGTACATGAGATGGATGGCACCGTCGATGACCTCGTTCAGGTTGTGCGGCGGGATGTTGGTCGCCATACCGACGGCGATGCCGACCGAGCCGTTGACGAGCAGGTTGGGGAAGCGGGCGGGCAGAACGGTCGGTTCTTTGAGCTTGTTGTCGAAGTTGGGCATGAAGTCCACGACGTCCTTGTCGATGTCGGCGAGCATTTCGTCGGCGATCTTCGCCATGCGCGCTTCGGTGTAACGGTAAGCGGCGGCGCCGTCGCCGTCGATGTTGCCGAAGTTGCCGTGACCTTCCACGAGCGGGTAGCGAAGGGAGAAGGGCTGGGCAAGACGCACGAGCGCGTCGTAGACCGTGGCGTCGCCGTGCGGGTGATAGTGACCGAGCACGTTACCGACGGTGGTCGCCGATTTGCGGAAGGGCTTGTTGTAGGTCAGCCCGTCCTCGTTCATGGCGTAGAGGATGCGGCGGTGTACCGGCTTTAAGCCGTCGCGCACGTCCGGCAGCGCACGGTCGACGATGACGGACATGGCATAGTCGATGAACGAGCGCTTGACCTCTCCGGCAAGCTCTACCTGTGTGATGTTCTTGACAAGGTTGTTGGTTTCTTCCATGACGGTTCTCCTTTTCGCGGGAATTCGGTGAAAGATCGGATGATCGTTTATTATTCGGTCAGGGCTTCCATGCGGGCGTAGGCTTCTTCGATGTGTGCCTTTTCGGAAGCGGCGAGTTTTTTCTTTTCCTCTTTCAGACGCTTTGTCTGATCGAAGGACGAGTGGTATAACAGCGCGGCTTCGAGCTGGGTGTCCTCATAGTAGGTGCGCGCCTTGTAGCTGTTGATGACGTTGGTGATGACGGTGACGGTCCTGTCGTCGAGCGTTCCCGTGCCGCTTCCCATGTTGGCGTTCTGGAAAACGAGTAAGGCAAGACGGGTGTTTTCGTCCCAGATGCCGTCCGCCTGTGCGTCGCGCAGATAGCCGACGAGCGCCAGCCGCTGTTCGAGGGCAAGGCAGGCGTCGCTGTAAACGCCGGGCTCGATGGTCTTGTAGTTGGTGTGGTTGAACACGGCGAGAGAGGTGGGGAAGTCGAACAGCCGCTCGACGTTCCCGATTTCAAGGTCGGGCGTCAGCCCGATCTCGTTGTAGCTTTTCCCGTCGGCATCGAAGATTTCATACGTGGTAACGGTGACGTATTCCGTCTCCGAAAGATCGAAGACAGTCTGCCCGACGGCTTTGCCGAAGGTGGTCTCGCCGTATAACTTCGCTCCGACGCAATGGCGTAAGATGCTTGCCATCAACTCGGCGGCACTGGCGGTTCCGCCGTCCACGATCACCGAAACGGAATCGAATACGGCGCCGCCGCCTTCGGAGACGAGAGGCTCCGGCTCGGTCATATTCTTGGTGCGCAGGTAGCACATGGTTTTTCCCGCCGGCACGAAAAGCTCCGCCATGGTCATCACGGCGTCAAACGAGCCGCCGCCGTTGCCGCGCAGGTCGATCGTCAGTTTGCGGATGCCGTTTTCGGTGATGCCGTGGATGAGCTCGGCAAAGTCCTCAACGAGATAGTCGCCGAGAAAATCGGAGATGCCGACGTAGGCGACGCCGGTCTCCTCGTAGTACTCGTAGGTCAACGGATCCGCTTGCAGGATCTCACGTGTGAGCGTAAAGGAAAGTTCGGTGCCGGCACGGTCGACGACGATCTCCACAAGCGGGTTGCGGGTGACGTATTTACCGTTTTCGTCGCGTTCGCCGGTGTACAGATACGGCACGTGGAGCATGTGGGAAACAGCGCCGAGCGGCAGTGCCGATACGTCCATGCCCATGACGCGCACCAGCCTGTCGCCCACCATCAGTCCGCACCGCTCGGCGGGCGAATCGCGAAGGACGTTGATCAGAACGAGTGCGTCGCCGACGTCGGAGATGACGACGCCGAAGCCGGAGGAAGCGGCGTAGCCGGACAGAAATCCGGAATCGGCGGAATAGTAGGCGCTGTACGGATCCATGGTGCCAAGCAGGGTGTTGAGCAGGTAGTCGAACAGCTCGGGGCTTTTTTCGAGAAGGTCATACAGAAATTTCTGCAAAAGCTCTTCTTTGGAAAACTCGTACAGATGCGCGTCGGCGTACAGATCGAAGATCTGCGTGAAGGCAATGTAATCGTAGTCGGCGGGAGCGGGATACTCACCGGCACGGAAAGCGGGCAGATGGGAGTAAAAAGCCTCCCACGTGTCCTCGATGGTGACGGGATTTCCGGCGGGCTCGTCCGGCGTTTGGGACGCCCCGTGGGTAAAGGGGGAAACGTAGGCATAGGCGTTAAGCGTAAAAGAAGCGATAAGAACAAAGGCGATCACAAGAGAAAACAGACGGTGTTTCATGAGCGTGCGGACCTTTCTGCCGGCGAACGGCGTCTGCCGGACTTTTTGCCGAGACGGTCGGCGGTGAGGGTAATGTCGGACACTTCGGCGAGCATGCCGTTGACGTCGATGGAATAGCGGATGGTGAGCGTGCCGCCGTTTTCGGTCATGCGGTTGCGGATCTCGCTCGTCGAGACCGACAGATGAAAGGGCGAGCCGATATCGGAAAGGGCGGGATCGTTCGCGTATTCCTCGCTGAATAAGGATGCCTGTAAGGCGATGTGGTTGGTCTTGCCGTCCTCAAAGACGATCTCCGCGAGGTCTTCCTCGTCGCCCGTGACCGAAATACTGCCGTCGGGACGGATGTGGATGCACATGGGGCTCTGATCCGAGCCGTAGCGGATGTAGGTGCCGTCTCCCGAAACGGGCAGTACCGTGCCGGAGGACGCGAAATTGATCTCCCGCGTGCATGCCGGAAGCGACGATAGGGTGTCGAGCGGCGTTTCGGGGAGCGTCATGCGTAGATTTTCTTCGGTGTTGTTCTCGGCGGGTGAAAAGACGAGCGAGGGCGACGCGGGCTGTTCGTCCGAGTCGTCGAAAAAGACGCTCTCGCCGTAGACGTTGGAAAAGACGTAGTCGCAGGCAAAATAGTGCTTGCCGGCGATTTTTATCATGTAGTCGCGTTTGTTGTGTATTTTCACGATAAATAAGCCTTCTTTGCGTTCAGGATTTCTCAAAGCGGAAATCGCCGATGTCGATGCGGTCTGCCTTGCCGATGGCTCTGCCGAGGAACAGGGAAGCGATGCGCTCGAAGCCCTCGGGATCGTCGCTGACGAAAAAGGCTTCGGAGCCTTCGCCCTCGGCGTCGGAGAGCAGATCGTTCTGCGTCAGATAGGATTTGAGCGCCATGGCGGCGGCACTGCCGGAATCCACCGTGCGGACGTTTTCGCCGATGACGGCATGGGCGACGTCTTCAAGGATGCCGCGGATGATGGGGTAGTGGGTACAGCCGAGGATGAGCACGTCGGGGGCAAAATCGGCGAGCGCGCCGATGTATTCTTCGGCGATGCGCCGGGTGATGGGATCGTCGGGGCTGATGTAGCCGTTTTCGACGAGCGGCACGAACATGGGACAGCCGATCCCCTTGACGGAAACGGCGGGCTCGACGGCGTGGATGGCGCGGTCGAATGAACCGGAGCGGATGGTGGAGGGCGTGGCGAGCACGCCGATCTTGCCGCTGTGGGTAAGGGAGACGGCCTGGGAAGCCGCGGGGGAGACGACGCCGATGATGGGTACGTCGAAGGTGGATTTAAGCAGATCGAGCGCGGTGGAGCTGACGGTACCGCAGGCGATGCAGACGGCCTTGACGTGGTTGGTGAGTAAGAAGTTCATATCGTCGAGCGCGTACTGCCGCACCTTTTCCGGCGAGCGGGTGCCGTATGGCAATCGCCCGGTATCGCCGAAGTAGACGAGGTTTTCGCCCGGTAATATCGTGCGTATCTCGCGCACGGCGGTGAGTCCGCCGAGCCCGGAGTCGAACACGCCGATCGGAAGATTTTTCTGTGACATGGGATTCCCTCGATTCATACTATTTCCGGAGGCGTCCGACAGGGGGACACTCTCCTCTATCATAGTATTTCTTTCTTCTTTATTATATCACATCCTTTTTGAAAAGTCAACTTTTTTTGTGGAAAACAGGCAGGAAATAAGGCACTTTTCCGACATTTTTTGAAAAAGAAACTCCTTTTTTTCTTGCAAAAGAAAAGAAAGGAACCTACTTTTTTCTCGCAAGAGAAAGAAAAGAAACTCCTTTTTTCTCACAAGAGAAAGAAAAGAAACTCCTTTTTTCTCACAAGAGAAAAAAGGAGTACAAAAAAGATTGCCGGGGAGCAGCCCCGGACCCCCTTCTCCGCAAAACGGAAGACGTTTTGCGGAGGTGCCATGCCTTATCACGGCGGCTCCGACAAGGATTTGCGCATACTCCCAACCGTGCGGCACGGATGGATTACATGGCGCAAACGGCGGCGTAGCGGCGGATATTGATGATATGCACAAAGGGACGGGCTATACAAGATGTTGTTCTATCCGTCTCTCTGCCTCTGTCCGACGCGGGCGGGTTTGGCAAAAGTTTTCGGGAACTCTGCGCGCGGAAGCGTGCCGCTTCACCCAATCCGCGAGCATACGCAAGCAAAAACAACCGCCGCAGAGTCCCGCGGTCAGGGGTCGCGCCCACCAAAACGACGGCGGGCGCGACGAAAAGAGGCACAAA
>JAZRVE010000105.1:0-16357 GCA_045598975.1 Eubacteriales bacterium | reverse complement strand
TCAAGTGTCATGTGTTTGTTTCGTTTTTCATTTTTCATTGTCTGGAAACCTCCTTTTCCCAGACTAAATTCTAACACAATTCTTTTCCCACACTAAATTCCACTTCAAATTCCACTGGGGAATTTACTTTGGGAATTCACGTTTTTCCGAAAACCCCTGCGTCCCCACGCGAAAATATTGACAAAACAAGAGAAATATGCTAAAATAAAATGAAAATGGCATTTGTATGTTTTTTTGCGAAAAAAAGTATAATAAAAGGGATGGCAAGATGAACGAAACCGTCAGAAACCGCGCCGTGCGCCGCCTCCTCGACGGAGACGTCACGCTTGTGCTCGCGGATGAGTCGGGTGAGACCGTTTTCGCCGAAAAAGGCATCGCGGCACTATTGCGCCTTGCCGGAGAAGGACGCTCGCTTTCCGGCGTTTTCACGGCGGACGCCGTGGTCGGCAAAGCCGCCGCCATGCTGATGGTATACATGGGCGCGACCGACGTGTACGCCGATACCGTCAGCGCTCCCGCACGGGATTTCCTGCGCCGGTCGGGCGTGCGGGTCACCTGCCGCTGTCAGACCGCCTTTATCCGCAACCGCAAGGGCGACGGGACCTGCCCCATGGAAAAGCTCGTTCTCGCGGAGACCGATCCGCAAAAGGCGTACCGTCTGTTACGGGAAAAGACAGCCGTTTAGCGGGAAACGTCTCACTGCCCTGTCATATCAACCGATATAAACCTGTACAAACCGAAAGGAGCACTCAAACGCATGGCTGACCAAGCGAACGCATACGGCAATAACAGTATCACCATGCTCAAAGGCCCGGACAAGGTGCGTCTGCGTCCCGCCGTCATCTTCGGCTCGGACGGCTTGGAGGGGTGTGAACACGCCTTCTTTGAGATCCTGTCCAACGCCATCGATGAAGCCCGCGAGGGCTACGGCAGCCGCATCAACGTTACCGTCCGCAAGGATCATTCGCTTGTGGTGGAGGATTTCGGACGCGGCGTCCCGCTCGGCTGGAACGAAAAGGAACAGCGCTACAACTGGGACCTTGTCTACTGTGAGCTGTACGCCGGCGGCAAATACAATAACGACGAGGGCGAAGCCTACGAGTATTCGCTCGGGCTCAACGGGCTCGGTGCCTGCGCGACGCAGTGCGCTTCCGCCTACATGAACGTCATAAGTTATACTAAGGAGAACAAATCCTCCATCCGTTTTGAAAAGGGACTTCCCGTCACCGAGCTTGCCGTGGAAGAGCCCGTGCGGCGCCGCACCGGCACCGTCGTGGAATGGCTCCCGGACCTTGAAGTGTTCACCGACGTCAATATCCCGTTCGATCATATCGACGCCACCATCAAAAAGCAGGCGGTCGTCAACGCGGGGCTCACCATCGCGCTCGACTTCGAAAAGGAAGACGGCGCGCACGAAAAGTGCGAGTACCTCTATCCCCACGGCATCGAGGACTACGTGAACGAGATCATCAGCGCCGGACAGTATCTGCCGACCGGCGGCGATGACACGGACGAAGATGGCGAGGATGCCGAAGAAACCGAGGAAACAAAAGAAACAGAAGAGGCGGAAGAAACGGAAGAAGCGGAAGAAGCCGGAGCGGGCGACGAAGAGGGCTTGGAGCAGGCGTCGCGGACGTTTGCGCTGACAAAGCCGGCGTATTATCAGACGGAATGCAAAGGGCGCGATCGCAACGACATGACCGACTACAAGTTGAAGATCGAAATGGTTTTCTGCTTTTCCAAAACCATCAGCCGCATTGAATACTACCACAATTCCAGCTTTCTCGAACACGGCGGCTCGCCGGATAAGGCGACGCGCAGTGCCTTTGTCAAGGCGTTCGACACCTACTTGCGCAACAACGGCAAATACACCAAAAACGAAAGCAAGATCACCTTCTCCGACGTGGAGGACTGCCTGATCTTCGTGGTCAACTCGCACTCCACGCGCACAAGCTACGAGAATCAGACCAAAAAAGCCATCACCAACACCTTTATCGCCGAAGCCATGACCGACTTCTTCCTACACTGTCTGGAAGTATTCTTTGCGGAAAACCCTAAGCAGGCGGAAAAGGCGGCGGCGCAGGTGCTCATCAATAAGCGGAGCCGTGAAAACGCCGAAAATGCGCGTGTCAACATCAAAAAGAAGCTCGAAAAGAGCATCGACATCGCAAACCGCGTCGAAAAATTCGTCAACTGCCGCTCTAAGGACGCCGCAAAGCGCGAGCTGTACATCGTCGAGGGCGACAGCGCGCTCGGCTCGGTCAAACTCGCACGCGACCCCGAATTTCAGGCGGTCATGCCGGTGCGCGGCAAGACGCTCAACTGCCTCAAATGCTCCTACGACCGCATTTTCAAGAGCGACATCATCGTCGATCTGCTCAAAGTCATCGGCTGCGGCGTCGAGCTCGGCACCTCCAAGGGCAAGGACAAGAATCTGTCGCAGTTCGACATGAACGCCTTAAAATGGAACAAGATCGTCATCTGCACCGATGCCGACGAGGACGGCTACCAGATCCGCACGCTCATCCTCACCATGTTCTACCGCCTGCTGCCGAGCCTCATCCGGGAGGGACGCGTCTACATCGCCGAAAGCCCGCTGTATGAGATCGAATCCAAGAAACTCGGCACGCAGTTTGCCTACAACGAAAAAGAAAAGCAGGACATCCTCGCCGCCATCGGAAACGAAAAGTATAAGATCATGCGCTCCAAGGGACTCGGCGAAAACGAGCCGGACATGATGAACAAGACCACCATGAATCCCGCTTCCCGCCGCCTTATCCGCATCAATCCCGACGACGAGACGGCGACGTATATCATGTTCAACACCCTGCTTGGCGACGATATCGACGCCCGCAAACGCTATATCGCCGAATACGGCGCCGATTACATCGAGCTCGCGGACGTGTGAGTCAATCTGACAATCAGAAACAATCAGAAACACAACGAAAGGAAGACGGCTATGACGGATACCTGTGCGGCTCTCTCTTCGGCACCCGGCAAGGCGGGCGTTGCGCTCGTGCGCGTCAGCGGAAGCGACGCGATCACCGTTTCCAATGCTGTTTTCAAGCCCCTTGCGGGCTTTTCCCTCAACGACATTCCCAACCGGCAGGCGATCTTCGGCAACATTCTCGATTCCGAAGGCAAGCGCTTTGACACGGGACTTGCCACCTGCTTCCGTGCGCCGCATTCCTATACCGGGGAAGATGTTGTGGAGATCTGCTGTCACGGCAGTCCGGTCGGCGTTTCGATGCTGCTTGCGGCGCTGTATGCCGCCGGTGCGCGGCAGGCACTGCCGGGAGAATTCACACGGCGTGCCTTTGTCAACGGCAAGCTTGATCTGACGCAGGCGGAGGCGGTCGGCTCGCTTCTCGACGCCGAAAGCGACGCGGAACTGCGGTTGTCCTCCGCCCAGATCGACGGCGGGCTCGGCAGACACATCCGTGCCTGTGCCGACACGCTGACGGAACTGCTTGCCGCCGTTTACGCCGCCATCGACTATCCCGACGAGGACATGAGCGATCTGACCGACGCCGAGATTTCCGAAAGGCTGTCGGCGCTGCAAAACGACCTGCGTGCGCTCTGCCGCTCGTATACGTCCGGACTTGCCGTCACCAAGGGCGTGAAGACCGTTATCGTCGGACGCCCCAATACCGGCAAATCCACCCTGTTCAACCGTCTTTCCGGCTATGAACGAGCCATCGTGACCGACATTGCCGGCACCACGCGCGACGTCATCACCGAAAGCGTCGTGCTCGGCGGCATCAAACTGCATCTTGCCGACACCGCCGGCATCCGCAAGACCGACGACACCGTCGAAAGCCTCGGCGTTGCCCGTTCGCTCGACGCTCTTGCCGAAAGCGAGCTGATCTTCGCGATGTTCGACGCCTCCGTGCCGCTTACCGAAGAGGATGAAGAACTCGCGGAGCGGCTTGCCGCCGTGCGGGAGAGCACCAAGGTCGTCATCCTGCTCAACAAGCGGGACAAGGCGGACGACGCGGCGGTCGCGCAAAAGAAAGAATTCTTCGCCGGGCGCGGCTTTACGCGCATCCTTGCGCTGTCGGCAGATGACGAAAGCGCCGCAGACGCCGTCACGTCGGTGCTTCACGAGATATATCCCGTAAGCGAGCAGACGCTGCGCGAGGGCGATATTCTCATCAACGCCCGGCAGCACGCCGCCGTGACAAGCGCGCTGGACGCGCTTGCGCGTGCGGAACGCACGCTTGACGCGCTTACGCGCGACACGGCGGGACTTGACATGGAGCAGGCACTCGGCTATCTGAAAGAGGCAGACGGCAGAGAGGTCTCGGAGGAGATCGTGCAGTCGGTCTTTTCCCATTTCTGCGTAGGAAAATAGAAACCCGATCTGACAGTTAGGAGATAAAACCATGATCGTACAATTGGAAGAAGCCAAACAATCCTTATCACAGCTGAAAGTCGACATTGCCGACTTAAAGGAAGCGCTCGAAATCGACAAGATCACCGAAAAAGCCGCGGAACTCGAGAAGATCACCTGCGACGGTGATTTCTGGGGCAGAGAGGACGCGCAGAGCGTCATGTCCGAGCTCAACGGCATGAAATCCACCATTGAAAACTACAACCGGCTGAACGACGGCGCCCTTGCGCTCGAAGAGCTTGTGGAGATGGCGATCGCCGAAGACGACGGCAGTTTCACGGAGGAAGTGACGTCGGAGCTTGCCGAACTGCGCAAGAGCTGTGACCGCCAGCGTATCGAGGCGCTCCTTTCGGGCGAATTCGATAAAAACAACGCCATTCTGTCCATCCATCCGGGCGCAGGCGGCACGGAAGCGCAGGACTGGGCGGAAATGCTATACCGTATGTACTGCCGCTTCGGTGAAAAGCGCGGCTACAAGGTCAAACTGCTCGACTATCTCGACGGCGACGAAGCCGGCATCAAGAGCGCGACCATCCTCATTTCGGGCGCTTACGCCTACGGCTACTTAAAAAGCGAGGGCGGCGTGCACCGCCTTGTGCGCGTATCCCCGTTCGACGCCTCCGGGCGGCGGCACACGTCGTTCGCGTCGGTGGAGGTCATGCCGGAGCTGGAAGACGATTCCAAGATCGAGATCCGTGAAGAGGACATCGAGCTGGAAACGCACCGTGCCAGCGGCGCCGGCGGTCAGCATATCAACAAGACCGACTCCGCCGTGCGTATCATCCACAAGCCGACCGGTATCGTGGTGGGCTGTCAGACCGAGCGCAGCCAGTTACAGAACAAAGAGACCTGCATGAAGATGCTCAAAGCCAAGCTCATGGAGATCAAGGAGCGCGAAAAGCTTGACAAGATCGAAGATATCAAGGGCGAAAAGCTCAACATCGAATGGGGCTCGCAGATCCGCTCCTACGTCTTCATGCCGTATACCCTCGTCAAGGATACCCGTACCGGCTGGGAGGACGGCAACATCCAGGCGGTCATGGACGGAGAACTGGACGAATTTATCAACGCCTATCTCAAAGCCAAGGGCAATTTCTTAAAATAAAAAAGCGCAAGCGATGCACCGGGGAGGGACGTTCATGGAGACGGGACGGTTATTGATCGCGGGAAGCACCCGCATGGACCTCATCTGCGAAACCGCGTTTCTGCCGCGGGAGGGGGAAACTCTGCTTTCGGAGGGCTCCTACCGCCCGTCGCCCGGCGGAAAGGGCGCAGAGCTTGCCATTGCGGCGGCAAGGCTCGGCGCCGACACGGTGCTGTGCTCGCGTGTCGGGAAAGATCTGTTCGGAAGACAGCTCGAAAACCTGTGCCGCAAAGAGGGCGTCGACTGCCGGTTCGTCACGGAGGACGAGGGCGAGCGGACGGGCCTTGCGCAGATTTTCACGAGCCCGGACGGCAAAACGCGCCGTCTCATCTTTCCGGGTGCGGGGGCGACGCTGTCCGCGGCGCTTACGGAGGACGCCTTCACCTGCTATCCCGATGCGCTGTATCTGACGGACGAAACGCCGTCCGAGGTGACGGAGCTTGCCGCACGTCTTGCCGCGAAGCAGAATATCCCCGTCTTTTTCGAGCCCTCACCCGTCCGGGACGGGAGAGAGCCCTTTTCCGTCAGCGGCTGTGAAGTGTTTATAACAGACGAGACCGGTGCGGAGCGGGAGACGGACATTGCGCCCGGCAACGCCGACGGCTGTCTGCGTGCCGCCATCCGTCTGTATAAGGAGGCAGGCCCGAAATACGTCGTGATCAAGCTCGGCGAACGGGGCTGTTTTCTCTATGACGGCATCCATCAGGAATACGTGCCCGCCTTACGCGTTGCGTGCGCCGATCCGTCGGGAGCGGGCAACGCTTTCGGCGCGGCGTTTGCCGTGCGCTATCTGCAAAACGGCGGCAATCTTCTCGACGCGGCGCGCTTTGCCAACTGCGCGGGCGCTTTCTGCGTCACCAAAAAGGGCGCATACGCGTCCTTTCCGCATCAGAGCGAGTTAGAAGCGTTCCTTCGCTCCTACAACGGCGAAGGCTGACCGACAAACGAAACCGAACGAAACCGAACGAAACCGGGAGAGGGGGAAGCGTCATGAAACAGAGCATACGGAAAAAAGTGCGCCCGATCACGGCGCTGTTTCTCGCCGTGACGCTTGCCGCGCTGTCCCTTCTCGGACAGGCACGGGAAAACGACGAGCGCTTCGACTCCTACAAGAACATGAACGCCGAGACCGAAGAGCGCGTGCTGTACGTGGTGCCGAACCTCTACCGGCAGGATGCCTCCTACGTGCACGTCAAGGTGTTCCCGCTCGTGGTGAACGGCGGCATCGACTACGTGCCCATCGACATTTTTTCGCAGTATTCCTATATCGACGTCGTATACAGCAAGCTGAGTTACGGCTTTTATATCAGCAACACCAAAAACGGCACCTACGTTGCCTTTGACCTCGATAACGGCACCGTTTCGACGCAGGACGACACGCATCTCGAACTGCACGCCAGGACCTTCCATCAGACGCATTACGTTCCCGCGAAAGAGGTCTGCGACATCATCGGGCTGACCTTCTCGGTGCACGACGATCCCGAAAACGGTATTTACGCCGTGCGCATCTCCGATTCCCGCGTCAAGTATACCTTCGACGAGCTCGTCGCGCAGTACAGCCCGACGAAACTGCCGCAGCAGCCGCAGACGCCGGACAACCCGATCACGCCGCCCGTCGTCGATCCGCCGACGACGCCCGACACCCAGCCACCACAGACGCCGGACGTTCCCGATCCGTATGCCGGTATCGCGGCGCGCAGATTGTATCTGCTCGTTTTTGCGGGAAGCCGCACGGAAGCGGCGCTCGACGCATTTGCGGAAAGCGGGCGGAAAGCCGCCTTCTTCTTTGACGGCGGTACCCTCACGGAAAACGCCGCAGCCGTGCGCGGCGCCGTCATGGCGGGACATCTCACCGGGCTTTCGTTCTCCCCGACGGAAAACGGCGCTCTGCGGGACGCCGACGCCATTCTCGACGAGCTTGACGCGGCAAACGAAACGCTGTGGCTCGTCGCCAAGACCAAAACGCGCTTTATCGCGGCATCGCGCGACGGCGCCTCGCTCGCGCAGAGCGGCTTTGCCGAAAAAGCCGCCGAACGCGGCTACGTGTTTATCTCGCCGAACGTTGCCGCCGTGAGCCGGGACGGCAAGGCGGACAGCGCCGTGCAGGCGTTGCTCACCGCCGTTTCGTCGACCGACCGCGGACGGCAGAAAACCTTTTTCGTGCGCCTTGACGCCGGCGCCTACGCCGCGGAAACGGTGCGCCTCTTAAAGACCTTTACCGATTCTCACCGGTCGTTTACCATCGAAACGCCGGACGCCTTTACGGCATGGAACTGACACACCGACACACAGGGAATGATTCCCGGAAAGGAAGTGCCCCGCATGGAGAACAATCGCAAACGCATCCTCATCGTCGAGGATGAGAAAGACATCGCCGAGATCATTTCCTATAACGTCACCAAACAGGGCTACGATACCGACGTCGCCCACGACGGCGAAAAAGGGCTCGCGCTCGCGCTGTCCGGCAAATACGATCTTATCTTACTTGACGTGATGCTGCCCAAAATGGACGGCTTCGAAATCTGCCGCCGTGTCCGGGAGCGTCTCGACACGCCTATCATCATGCTGACCGGCCGTGAGGAGGAGCGCGACAAGATCTTCGGTCTTGAACTCGGCGCGGACGATTATATGACAAAGCCGTTCAGCCTCGGCGAACTGCTTTCGCGCATCAAGGCGAACATCCGCCGCTATTCCGGCGAAGCGGTGGTGCGCAAAGCCGCCGACGAAACCAACGACGAGATATTGACCGTCGAGGATCTGGAGATCAACTGCTCACGCTATTCCGTCAAGAAAAGCGGCGTCGAAGTCCCGCTCTCCAAACAGCAGTACGAACTGCTCGCCTTCCTTGCGCGCAACCGCGGCACCAAATTCCGCCAGGAGGCGCTTTTGGAGCAGGTGTGGGGCTACGACGACTACTACGGCGACGTGCGCACGGTGGACGTGACGGTGGCACGCATCCGCAAGCAGATCGAGGACGATCCCTCCAACCCGCGGTATATCAAGAACAAACGCGGCGTGGGCTATTATATGGACTGACCGTCCCGACCGGCGGCGAAAGCGAAAAAAGCGAAAGGAAGTGAGAGAGCGTGTATCGGACACTGAATTCCAAACTGATCCTGATTTTCATCGTGTTCATCATCACCGTCATGGCGACGGTGGGACTGTTTCTGATGAACAGCATTTTTGATTATTACAACGACGAATTTGTCGGAAAGATCGAAGACGCGCTGGAAAGCACCGTTTCCGACCGCATCGCCGAAACGCTCGACACGCCCGATTATGCTTCCCGGTTAAAAGAACTGCTGCTCGTGTACGCCTCGGCGTTCGGATTTGATAATTACCGCGACTTTTTCATCCTCGACGAGCACGCTTCGGTGTTAGCGTCGGGCGACGATGACGCCGCGCGTCCCGAGCTTACGGAAAACCTTGTCGCCGCCCTTGCCGGCAAGGTCGGCAAGCGCCAGTCCTACGGGGCAAGTTATCTCGATTACGCCATCCCCCTCAAAGGGATCGACAACACCTGCATCCTCTACATCCGCGACGATCTCACCGAAATGCAGACGCTGTCCTTCGTGCTGTTTTCCATCATCATCAAATCGCTCATTGTCGGACTTGTCATCGCCGTCATCATGGCGTTCTTTCTGTCCAAGACCATCACGCTCCCCATTCAGAACATCACCAAGGGCGCCCGCAAGATCGCCGACGGCGACTATTCGCAGCGCCTCACCAACCGCTCGCGTGACGAGATCGGCACCCTGACGCGCAACTTCAACGCCATGGCGGAGGTCATCGAAAACAACCTCGACGCCGTATCGGGCGAACGGGAAAAACTCAACAGCATCCTCAACTGCCTCGAAGCGGGCGTTGCCGCTTTTGACGAGCTCGGCACGCCTCTGCATCTCAATCCGAGCGCCCGCCGCCTGCTGTCCCTGCCGGAAAACAGCCGCCCCGTCTTCAACGAGTTTACCGCGGCACTCGGGCTGTCCGACGTCACCATGAAAACGCTCAAAAAAGAGAAACAGCGCCACGTCGCCGAGGTCACGCTCAGCTCGGTCAGCACGCGTGAGCTTGTCGTCAGCGTGGATTTCACGGTGTTTCATTATGAAAATTCCAAAAAGACCGGCTATATCGTGGTGGTGCAGAACATCACCGAGGGTGCGGTGCTCGAAAAGAGCCGCCGCGAGTTCATCGCCAACGTGTCGCACGAGCTGCGCACGCCGCTGACCAGCATCAAGGGCGCTACCGAAACGGTGCTCGACGATGATGAAATGCCGCTCTCCGTCCGCCGCCGTTTCTTGTCCATCGTTATCGGAGAGGCGGATCGCATGACGCGTATCGTCAAGGATCTGCTCGTGCTGTCGCGTCTCGACAACCGCCGCATGACGTGGAGCCCGACCACCTTTGACATTGCGGAAACGCTCGACAGAATGTGCACCGCCTTGCAGACCGAAGCCGGTCAGCATCAGCATACTCTGCGCTACACCTGCACCGAGACCGGCAAAATGCCGCTGTACGGCGACAAGGAGCGCATCGAGCAGGTCATCGCCAACATCATCGGCAACGCCATCAAGTATACGCCCGACGGCGGCAGTATTGCCGTCACGCTCTCGAACACGGGGCGCAAGGCGTATGCGATCTCCGTAAAGGACAACGGTATCGGCATTCCCGCCGCCGACGTGGAGCATCTCTTCGAGCGGTTTTACCGCGTTGACAAGTCGCGTTCCATTCAGGCGGGCGGCACGGGGCTCGGGCTCTCCATCGCCAAGGAGATCGTCGATGCCCACAACGGTACCATTACCGTCAACAGCAAGGAAGGCGAAGGCACGGAGGTCGTCATCGTTCTCCCGCACGAAGCCTGCGGTCTTTCCGATCCGCGAGCGTGAGTGAGCGGAAACAACAGTCGCAGTGTCCCGCGGTCGGGGATCACGCCCACCAAACAACGGCGGGCGCGACGCAAAACCATGAGCGCGAGCCGCATATCTTTTTGTTTGCAGTAACTTCTCACGCGTCGGATAGAGTCGCAAAGCGGGATAGAACAACATCTCGTATAGCCCATCCTTTTGTACATATCGGCAATATTCGGAACTACGCCGCCGTTTGCACTATGTAAAGCATCCGTGCCGCACGGTTGGGAGTATGTACAAATCCGTGTCGGAGCCGCCGTGATAACGCATGGCTCCGTCGCAAATCTCCCGACGAAGCGCTCCGCGTGCAGTCGGCATTTGCGACGCAAAAAAGCGCTTTTGCTTACTTTTCTCGCTTTTGTGAGAAAAGTAAATCGTCGCCGCAGCGACGAAATATTCTATCTATCGGCGCACGGCGTGCGCAAAATTCATTTTTTAAGGAAGAGGTATTCTTATGGCAGGCATCTCGCGGACGCCTATGAAAGGGACACGCCCCGGCTGGCTCGTGCTGTACTGTGTGCCGCTCGTTACGGGGCTTGTCATGACGGTCGACGGAGCGCCGCTCTTTCTTTTGCCTGCGATGATCCTTTTTCCGGTTTTGTTTTTCTTCTTTTCGCGGCATAACGCCTCGGCGTCTCGGTACCGGGTCTCTGTGATGCTCGCCGCCGTGCTGTCGCTTGCCGCCTTTTTGCGCGCGCAGAGCGTCCTTCTTTCCGACCGTGCCGCCGCGGCATATCTTTTGCAGGCCTGCCCGGACGGCACCCATACCGTCGGCGGTCTTGTGGAAAAGCAGGACGCCCCGAACGGCGAGACGCTGTATCTGCGTGCCGACACGATTGACGGCGCACCGCTTGCCGTGCCCGTTCTGATAAGCGGGTATAATGGCACCGGCGAATACCTGCCGTGCGGTGCGTACGTGTCGTTTGACACCTCTTTCCGCGATGTCGGGGACGCTTCCCGCGACGCCGGCTATCGGGATTATCTCAAAAGTGCCGGCGTGTCCGCCGTTTTTTCCGGCACTGCCGCGTTCCGGCTTCACCCGGAACGGGATCGTATCCCGCCGGGCGCCCGCCTTCGGTCGGTGCTGCGGGCAAGGCTTTCGGCGCTGCTTGCGCCCTGCGCCGATCCGGACGGCTACTCGGACGGACTTGCTCTCGGGGAGGCGCTTCTGTTCGGCAATAAGCGGGCTTTGCCCGATTTTCTGCGCGAAGCGTTTGTCCGTTGCGGCGTATTGCATCTTCTGTGCGTGTCCGGACTTCACTTTTCGGTCATCATCGGACTGTTTTTCCTGTTGGTCGGGCTGTTCACCGCCGACCGCAGGATACGCCTTGCCGTCATGGTGCTCGTCAGCTTTGCCTACCTTGCGGTGTGCTCGTTTCCGCTTTCCGCCGTGCGGGCGGCTGTCATGACCGTCTTTGCGCTTGCCGGGAGCGAACGCGACCGCGGCGGAATGCGGCTGCTTGCCTCGGTTTTCCTTATCTGCCTGATCTCGCCGCACGCCGTGACTGACAGCGGCTTTCATCTGTCGGTGCTCGCTACGGCGGGACTTTTGTGTATGTTGCCGCTGACGGAGCGCGTCGGAAAACGCATCGACAGCCTACCGGTGCTTTCTTACGCCGTCGGCGCCGTTATCCTGTCGCTCGGCGCTTCTCTTGCCGCCGGCGTCTACTCGCTCGTCTCCTTCGGCGGTGTTTCCTTACTCTCGGTGCCGGTCACCGTGTTTATGACGCTTCCGGTCGAGTGCTTTTTGATCGCCGTTTCGGGCTCGCTTGTTTTTCAGCCGTGTCTGCCGTCCGTTATCGCGACGCCCTTTGCGGATGCCGCACAGACGTTGGCGGGCGGACTGTTTTCCCTGCCGCGCCTCTTTTCCGCTTTTCCCGACGGTTATCGGACGGTGTCCGGCGGCTCCGGCGGCGTTCTCGTGCTGACGGGGCTTTTACTCGCGGTGTTTGCCGTTTTCGCGATCTCCGCACGCAGAACGGCGCGTTCGGGTGTCGGGATGTCCTTTTTTCTTACGGTATGTTTTTCGGCACGCGTCATCGCCGGATAGGCGTTTCATCTTATAAAACAAAGAACGGGAGGGAAAGCGCGTGGCTTATTCCAAAAAGCGTCTGGAAGCGGACGCCGGCAATCTGGCGGTCTTGAAAAAACGCATCAAAGAGAAGCGCTTTTCCGGCGCCTACGTTTTTTACGGCGACGAGGACTACACCAAGACGCATTACTATGACGCGCTGGTCGCGGGATGCGGCTGTGAAAAGATCAACGTCAGCACCTTTTCCGACACCGATTTTTCGGTGAACGCCTTCTGCGACGCCTGCGACACGTCGGCGGTGTCGATGGATCTGTTTTCCGCCGCCGACACGGCGGAAGAAGACGGCGGGGAGAAAACCCCGTTTCGCGTGGTGCGCGTCATCAGCCCGCGCCTCGATCTTGTCAAGAAAAAAGAGGAGGACGCCTTTCTGGAACGTGTCCGCGATCCCGCAGAGGGCACCGTCATCGTGTTCTGGCTGTACCCCGACGAGACCGAAAAGCTGTCCGGCCGACTGTTTGCCGCCATGCAGGACGATGCGCTGTTTGTCAATTTCAAGCGTGAGCCGGTCGGCTCGCCCGCCCTTGTGACGTGGATACTCCGGCATTTCGTCAAGGCGGGGCTCGACGTACCGCGGGACGTGGCGTCGTTCTTGTGCGCCTACGTCGGCAACGATATGACCACCCTCAAAAACGCGGTGGAAAACTGCATCGGCTACCTGCAATACGAAAAGCGGACGACGCTCACCGAAGAGGACGTGCGCTTTTTGTGCCGGCAGGCGCTGTCGGGGCAGATCTTCGACATTTCCTCCTTTGCCCTCAAAGGCAAATACGCTTCCGCCATGAAAGCCTTGCGTGCTTTCCGCGCCGACGGCGGCGAGGTCATGCCGGTGTTCGGCGTGCTCTCTAAGGCGGTGTACGAGCTGTGCCTCGTCGACAAACTGTCCTGCGCCGGGCTTTCTGCGCAGGAGATCGCCGCGAAAGCCGGTATCCCCGATTTCGTGGTGCGCTCGGACGTGATGCTCTTGCGGGAACGGAACGGGACGGGCGATTCCTATGCCCGCCTTGCATCGGAATGGATAAAGGAATACGAAATACGCCTGAAAAATTCCCGGACGGGCGGCTTTGCGCTGATGGAGGAACTCATCGCGCGGCTTGCCCTGACGGACGCATAACATAACACGCATCATCAGAAAGGACACGGGACGAATTATATGAAAACCGAAAATCTTGCTTTACTCTGCGATTACTACGAGCTGACCATGGGCGGCGGTTATTTTGCCGAGGGCCTTGCCGACCGCATCGCCTATTTTGACGTCTTTTACCGCCAGATGCCCGACGGCGGCGGCTTTGCCGTCTGCGCCGGTCTCGATCAGGTCATTTCCTATATCCGGGACCTGCACTTCGAGGAGGACGACCTTGCCTACCTGCGCAGCAGAAATATGTTCGACGAGGCGTTTCTCGCGTATCTGAAAGACTTCCGCTTTACCGGCGACATCTGGGCGATCCCCGAGGGCACTCCCATTTTCCCGGGCGAACCCATCCTCACCGTGCGGGCGCCCGCCATTGAGGCGCAGTTTATCGAGACCTATCTGCTCATCGCCCTCAACCATCAGTCCCTCATCGCCACCAAGGCAAACCGCATCGTGCGTGCCGCCGCCGGACATCCCGTCCTCGAATTCGGCTCGCGCCGGGCGCAGGGCGAAGGCGGCGCCGTCATCGGCGCCCGTGCCGCGTATATCGGCGGCTGTGCGGGCACTGCCTGCACGCTGACCGACAAGGAGTACGGTGTGCCGGCAGGCGGCACCATGGCACACGCCTGGGTGCAGATGTTCGACAGCGAATACGAGGCGTTCGAGGCCTACTGCCGCAAATACCCCCACGGCACGACGCTGCTCGTGGACACCTATAACGTCCTCAAAAGCGGCATTCCCAACGCCATCAAAGCCTTCAAGACCGTGCTCGTGCCGCAGGGCATCACGAATTTCGCCATCCGGCTCGATTCGGGCGACATCGCGTATCTCACAAAAAAAGCGCGCAAAATGCTCGACGACGCCGGGCTTCCCACCTGCAAGATCACCGTTTCCAACTCGCTCGACGAGTACATAATCGCCGATCTTCTGCGCCAGGGCGCTTGTATTGACACCTTCGGCGTCGGCGAACGGCTCATCACGTCCAGCTCCAACCCCGTCTTCGGCGGTGTCTACAAGCTCGCCGCCATCGAAAAGGACGGTGTCATCATCCCCAAGATCAAGCTCAGTGAAAATTCCGCCAAGATCACCACGCCGCACTATAAAAAGGTGTACCGCTTCTACGATAAAGAGACCGGAAAAGCGCTCGCCGACGAGATCTGCGTCTTCGACGAGGTCATCGACGAAACCATGCCTCACACCATCTTCGATCCCGTCGACGTGTGGAAAAAGAAAACGCTCACGGATTATACCGTGCGCGAATTGCAGGTGCCGGTCTTTCTCGGCGGAAAACTGATCTATAAGCAGCCGTCCTTAAAAGAGATACGGGAATACTGCCTGCGCGAGATCGACGGGCTGTGGGACGAGATCAAGCGTTTTGAAAATCCGCACGGATATTACGTCGATTTGTCGGAAAAACTGTGGAATGTGAAAATGAGTCTTGTGAAAACCTATAAAAATGTATAAATTTGAAAGAAAATATTGAAAAAATCAAAAGGATTTGTTATAATATCGTCTGTAAATTATTTATCATGATAGGAGTAAACAGGTATGGAAAACAACAAACGTCCCGAAACCATGGCACGTATCAATACCCCGGCACTCGCAGAAGCTTTCATTGACGAACAGCTCGCCGCCATCCGCTCGCAGGTCGGCGAAAAGAAAGTTCTTCTTGCCCTCTCGGGCGGCGTGGATTCCTCCGTTGTCGCCGCGCTTCTCATCAAGGCGATCGGCAAACAGCTCGTCTGCGTGCACGTCAATCACGGTCTTTTGCGCAAGGGTGAGCCGGAACAGGTCATCGAGGTCTTCCGCAATCAGATGGACGCCAACCTTGTTTACGTTGACGCCGTGGATCGTTTTCTCGGCAAGCTCGCCGGCGTGAGCGAGCCGGAAAAGAAACGCAAGATCATCGGCGAAGAATTTATCCGCGTGTTTGAAGAGGAAGCGAACAAGCAGTCCGGCATCGAATTTCTGGCGCAGGGCACCATTTACCCGGACATCCTCGAAAGCGCCGACGGCGTCAAGTCGCACCACAACGTCGGCGGACTGCCGGAGGGACTGCGCTTTGCGCTTGTCGAGCCGCTCAAATTCTTATACAAGGACGAAGTGCGTGTCGTCGGCAAGGCGCTCGGTCTGCCGGACGGCATGGTCTACCGTCAGCCGTTCCCGGGACCGGGACTCGGCGTGCGGTGCCTCGGCGCCATCACGCGTGAGAGACTGGAAGTCGTGCGCGAATCGGATGCCATTCTGCGCGAAGAGTTTGCCAAAAACGGGCTGCAAGGCAAGGTGTGGCAGTATTTCACGGCGGTGCCGGATTTCAGATCGGTCGGCGTGACCGACGGCAAGCGCACCTACGCGTACCCGGTGATCATCCGTGCCGTCAACACGGTGGATGCCATGACGGCGACGGTGGAGCCGGTGCCGTTCGAGCTTCTCGAACACATCACCGCCCGCATCACCAAAGAGGTCAAGAACGTCAACCGTGTGCTGTTCGATCTGACGCCGAAACCCTGCGCGACGATTGAGTGGGAATGATAAACAAACCCCGAAAAAGCCCGTAAATACGGCGTTTTTCGGAGTTTCAAGGTCAAAATGATACGATTTTGATACTGTTTATAAAATTCTCACAGTAAATTTCATATAAGAGGTAATCCCTCCTATGTTGAATTCCAAATTCACATAGGAGGGATTTTTTATG
>JAZRVE010000104.1:0-4149 GCA_045598975.1 Eubacteriales bacterium | reverse complement strand
AATATGCATACCTTACGGCGGCGATCAGATTAGCCGCCTGCGGCGGCAGATGCGAAGATTTCAGATGCCGGATTTTTATAAAGCGTGGTGCTCACTCAACCATTGTAGCGCTCTCGTGGGGGGATGGCGGGGGGCAAATACTCGCCACCGGAGACCTGCGCGAGCTCTTCCTCGGTCAGCTCCGCAAGCTTCCTGCTCACGGTTTCAACTTCCTCTTTGAGGGCGTTCAGTTCTTCTTTGGATTTCATAGGGGTATCTCCTTTCAATGTAGAATATGCATACCTTACGGCGGCGATCAGATTAGCCGCCTGCGGCGGCAGATGCGAAGATTTCAGATGCCGGATTTTTATAAAGCGTGGTGCTCACTCACATATCCACCACTACACAGTTTGACCCCCAAAATCCACGCTGAATGTCTCAATACCACCTGTAACCTGTGCAAGCTCTTCCTCTGTCAGCTCATGCAGCTTCCTGTTCAGTGCTTCGACTTCCTCTTTCAGGGCATTCAATTCTTCTTTGGATTTCATAGGGAGTATCTCCTTTCAAATTTTGATTTCATTTCCCAATACGCAGCAGAACGAAAATTGTACAGCTTCGGCAAGATTTTTTTCCTTTGCATTTCTTTATACGAACGAAACGGAAAAAGGGCTATGCCTTTTTATATATATAATAGCGGCTTTTTCCCTGTCTGTCAAGTTTTTTGCAATCGGTTCCCGCAACGAGTCCGAACGAAAAGGCAGCGGTACGAGATTGTACACGGCAATTTCTGCCTGCTGTTCCGCACCATCGCGAAATATCTCTGACGCGTCAGTCGCGCAACAAAAAAAGCCGGATCCCTCGAAGGAATCCGGCTTTTGCATGCCGTGACGATGGATTATCGGGACGTCGGGAAAACGCATTCCTCGGCGATCGGCTTGAACACCTGCACGCCGTCCCATGCGAACGCCTTGATGGTGGCGATCTTACCGGACGCGTTGGTGAAGGAAGCGCCGACGGTCACCGTCTGTCCGTATTCGGGATTGCAGAGGATATAGCGCGTTTCGACGAGTCTGTTTTCGGCGTCATAGCCGGAGAGCATGACCATCACGCGGTTATCATAGGAGATGTTCTTCATGTTGACCTCCGCACGGAAAGCGGTGCGCCGGTCGGACGCTCGACGTCTCCGGGCTGACGGAGGAACAGTGCGCACACATACGGGTGCTCGTGCAGGACTACGCGGAGCTGAACCGCAGGTAACGTGCCGCTCGCGGTATGCCCCCGCGCACGCGGCACGCTTCTCGGGGTTGATTTTTGAGATTTTTCGTGATATAATGGTGTCAGATGATACAAAATTTATTTTTTCGGAGGTTTATCATGGCTGAAAAGAAAATCACGCGTGCCGACGGAACACCCGTCGAAAACGCAAAAACCGCAACCGCCGCTTCTCCCGCAAAACCGAAAGAAAGTACCGTCGGTTACCGCGTCGGCGCCGTCATCGCATAGGTATTTGCCATCGTCTTCGAGGTACTCGCCGTCCTCGTTCTCGTCGGCAAGATCAATCTCACCTTTATGTCCTCCCTCGCACAGCTCATCGTCTTCCTCGTGCTGGATCTCGTCGCCGTCATCGCCCTTCTCATCGGCGGGCTCGTCAGCTATGACTGGAATCCCATCTCCGCCGAAGAAAAAGACGCCGCGATCTCCGCTTTGAGCGGCACCGACGTATACTGGTCGCCCTTCGGCACCGTCTACCACACGAGTTCCGATTGCAGTCACCTCAACCACAGCGACAGTCTTACCGTCGGCACGGTCGAGCAGGCCATTCAGGAAAACAAGACCCGCCTCTGCAAGACCTGCCAGACACGCGACAACATCGTATTAGAAGAAAGAGCCGCGTCGGAAGACCTGCTTACCGACGTGCTTTCCGTGACAGACCAAGAAACCGGCACCGATGAAGAACTGCCGGAAGAGGAAAGCGAAAAAGGACTCCTCACGCTCGTCGGCTGATCCTTTCCGAGCATCGGCGCACCTGCTCCCATCGGGGATCGAGCACGTATTCGGCTTTATGACGATGTCGATGCGCGGGTTGACGCTGCGCTGCATCGGCATCAGGCGTGCCACATTCAACATCGGTCTGACCAACCTTATTTACAACATTTGCAGGTACACGATTTTGGAACGAAAAGAGGTGTGTATGGGATGACTGTGCCCATTTGAGGGAAATATCCCGATTTTTTGGGCGGATTCACCCCGAAACAACGAGAAAACAGCTTGTTCGGTTCTCGATTTTGGAATTTGCTGTTCGAAAAACACAAAAATCGATAAAAAACGATGGATAACCTGATTTTTAGAGGTTACCTACAGGAAAGAAGGAAATGAAGTGAAAAAATTTTTTTGTCTGACAATCGTATTTTGTATGACGGCAATACTCTTTTTTGCCGTTTCCGCCTCGGCGCAGACTGTGGACAGCGGAACGTGCGGTGAAAATCTAGCGTGGACATTGACGGACGACGGTACGCTTACCATCAGCGGCACCGGCGATATGACAAATTACGGTACTTGGCCGGCCACATCTGTTGTTCATGATAGCGGTGTATACGACGAAAAATACATCAGAGAGGTCGTCATTGAAGAAGGCGTTACAAGTGTCGGGGGGAACGCGTTTTGCACTTGCGGCTCTATGATAGAGAACATCCGCATTCCGTCAACGGTCACGAATATCGCTGGATATGCATTTGAAAATTGCAACATGGAAACGATTGATATTCCGGCTTCGGTTAACCACATTGGTTACTATGCTTTCACTTCCTGTGCGAACCTGCGTGCCATAAACGTTGATCCGAACAACAACTGTTTTGCATCCGCAGACGGGGTGCTTTTTGACAAGGAAATGAAAACACTCATCCGGTGTCCGGAAAACAAAGAGGGTAACTATGTCATTCCGTCAACGGTCACATATATTGAACCATATTCCTTTCATGGATGCTCATCTTTAACCGGTATTACCATACCCGATTCGGTTACCGAAATAGGCGGCTGTGCTTTCGATTCCTGCACGGCTTTAACCGAAATAACGATTCCGAACTCGGTTAAAAGGATAGGTGTTCAGGCATTTTACCGGTCGAACATAACGGAGATAACGATTCCGGCATCGGTTACAGACATTGCCAATGAGGCTTTTATCCATTGTGACCGATTACAATCAATTAGCGTTGATCCTGATAATACCTGCTATGCTTCGCTTAACGGGATTCTTTATGATAAAAATATGCAAAACCTGATTTTTTGCCCCCATGGTATGACTGGAGAATACAAAAGCATTCCCACTTCGGTCAGAACGATAGCTGAGGAAGCCTTCCGCTATTACTGCGATGGGTTTACCGATATATACTACGACGGAACAAAAGAGCAGTGGAATAACATATTGATAGAAGACGGCAACGATGTACTCTCAAAGGTGAAAATTCATATGGGAGCAAGCGGGGAAATTCTTAGTTTTAACTTGGATGAATACGAGAGACCGATACAGGTTATGCTCAACAATGAAACGCTGTGGTTTGATCAACCGCCAGTTATCGAAAACGGACGGACACTTGTCCCGCTCCGTGCGATATTTGAAGCACTTGGTGCGGATGTATATTGGGACAACGAAACGCAAACGGTATTTGCAACAAGAGATACTACCGGGGTTTCACTGCAAATTGGCTCAAACATAATGTTTGTGGATGATTATGCTGTCGACCTTATCACATTGAATATTATTTTCGGCGGTAAAACGACACAGGAAATTACGCTTGATGTTCCGGCGAAAATTATAAACGACAGAACGATGGTTCCCGTCCGTGCAATTTCGGAAGCTTTTGGATGCGATGTGGATTGGGACGATAGCACGAAGACGGTAAGCATCACTCAGGATTGGGAATGATCACTGAATCAATGCCATTAAGTTAAAATGACAGAATAAAACGCTTTTTCAGTAAAAAAGGGGCTGTTTAAAAAGTCCAAATAAAAATCGAGGGTGAAAACCCTCGATTCAGCCTGTAGACAAAGTCCCGAAAGGGGCTTTGTTTTTATGAAAAAGTATAGAAAAGAGTGAGAGAATATGGTATAATAAAGGAGAAAGAGAGGTAGGAAAAATGCTGACAAAAGAACAGGAAAAGAGAAATCAGATAC
>JAZRVE010000103.1:0-16047 GCA_045598975.1 Eubacteriales bacterium | reverse complement strand
CAGTTTGGGTCCAGCGGCACGCTGCCTGCGCCGCACCGCGGCGCAATCCGCAAAACGAGCCCGCCGGGGGCGGGCTCGTTTTGCGCACACACTGCGTGCATTATGAAAGCAGAAGCGGCACGATCTTGTCGATGTCTCCCGCACCCATGGTGAAAACGGTGTCGCCGGGACGGGCGTTCTCACCGATGTAGGCGGCGATCGCCCGGAACGAATCCCGGTAAACGGCGCCCGGCAAGAGCGGCAGGATGTCGGCGGAGAAAACGCCGTGGACGTTCTGCTCGCGTGCGGCATAGACGTCCGCCATCACGACGTGGTCGGCAAGCGAGAGCGCACGGGCAAAGTCGGGCAAGAGCGCTTCGAAACGGCTGTACGTGTGCGGCTGGAAAATGCACCATACGTCGCCCGAAAAGACCTCTTTTGCCGTTTTTAGTGTGGCGGTCACCTCGTCGGGATGGTGCGCGTAGTCGTCCATGACCGTGACGCCGCACGACGTGACACCGCGCTTCTCAAAGCGCCGTCTGACGCCGCCGAAGGAGGCGAGCCCCGCCGAGACCGCTTCGCCGGGAATGCCGCAGAAGTAGGCGGCAGAGGCGGCGGCAAGGGCGTTTGATACGTTGTGCCGTCCCGGAACGCCGGGGCAGGCATGGCAGTAAAACGTGCCGAGCGCGTAAATGTCGAACGAATAGGAGCCGTTTGCCGACGAAAGGGAGCGGACCGTGAAATCGGCGTCGGGGCTTGTGACCGAGAAGGTGTAGACCTTCGTGCCGATGCCCTGTGCCGCCTTTACGGAATTTTCGCAGTCGGCGTTGATGACGGCGATGTTTTCGCCGTTGTGGCTCGGGTTGTCGAGATAGGTGCGGAAGGAAGAAAGAACGCCGTCGAGCGTACCGAAAAAGTCAACGTGTTCAAGCTCGGTGTTGAGTACGAGACGGATGGTGGGACGCATGGCGTGATAGGAGTTTTTGTATTCGCAGGCTTCAAAGACGGCGGTGTCGCCGTGTCCGATACGGTATGTGGAGTCGAGGGAGGGGATGACGGCACCGGCGAGCACGGTGGCATCGGTGCGGGCGCTTTCGAAAATGTGGCACAGCATACCGGTCGTGGTGGATTTGCCGTGCGTACCGGCAACACCGACGGAATGGGCGTAGTGCTCCATCAGCGCACTGAGCAGTTCGGCACGGGAAAGAAGCCGCGCACCGCGTGCTTTGGCACAGACGAGCTCCGGATCGTCCGCACGGATGGCGGCGGTGTAGACGACGGTGTCGAAGTCCTGCTGGTTTGCGGGAGAAAAGGTGTAAAAGACCGGGATGCCGTCCCGGATGAGGGATCGCGTGACGTCGCTTTCCTTGAAATCAAAGCCGGCGACGCGGACACCGCGTTCGTGAAGGATACGGGCGAGCGACGACATGCTGATGCCGCCGATGCCGATAAAATAGACGTTTTCAAACGCTCCGGAAGTCATAAAGACCGCCCTTTCCCAAGAAAACTTTGTATAATACGGGGAAAATGCTCCATACTATTTACAGGATCATAAGACCGCAAGACTGAAGACAAAAACGAAAGGATCGTACAGTTTATGGAAATCACCGATATCAAAATCCGCAAGACCTTTGAAGATCAGCCGCTCAAAGCGGTGCTGTCCGTCACGCTTGACGAGTGCCTTGCCATCCACGACGTCAAGATCGTGTACGCCAAGGACAAATACTTTGTCGTCATGCCCAGCAAAAAGACGCGTGACGGGGAATACCGCGACATCGTCCATCCCATAAGCAGTGCGTTCCGCACCCGTTTAGAGGAAGCGCTCATCGGACGCTACCGCGAGGAGCTCGAACGGGAGACCGTCGCGTGGGAGAGCGGGATACGGTAAAAAAGGGTGAGTAAGCTCTCACCCTTTTTGCCGGATCGCCGGTGAACGGCGGTATCCGGCAAGATCACACACCGATATCTCGAATGAACGTCCGCATGCGTCGATTCAGAACGATGCTCCGTCCGGGTTATCCCGCGGCACAGGATCCGCATTCCTTAATGCTGCTCGGTTCCCCGCCTGACATGGTTCGAAAGGAATCCTTGCGCAGGGTCCGGACTTCAACGCACCGTTCGGAGAACTGCCATGCTTTCGCCACCCTCAATACCGGGATCCATCCCTGCTATAGCGGATTTCAGGTACAGGGCACCGCTGCCGCCCCGACTGGTGTGACCTTGCCGGCTATCGCCGGAACGCCATCCGACGCACGTCGTGAAACGCAGGTCGGTGCCGTAAAAGAAGAGTTCTGATTCAGTATATCCCTTCTTTTTTCTTATCATACCACAACGGGACGGAAAAATCAAGAACTTTGCATGAATTTTATGTCAAACGGTATTATTTTATCCAAATCTTCAAAAAAGGAAACAAAAAGCATGGAAAACAGACAGAATCCCGACGCGCGGGGATTTTTAGGCTTCCGCGGCGGCGTAAAGCTTGCCGAAAGCGCCTGCGCGGGCGGGAAAACCGAAAAAGAGGGACCGTACGGAGACTATCTGGACGTGTTCGTCGATACCGACGATCTGAAAACCGGAACGTTTGAAAAGGCGGAGGCGGAAATGGTGCGCCGCACCGTCGATACCCTGCTTGCCAAAGCGGGCATCACGGAAAAAGACGTCGATCTCATGATCGGCGGCGATCTCATGAACCAGTGTACGGCGACCGGGTACGGACTGTCCGGTTTTGACGTGCCGTATCTCGGATTGTACGGTGCCTGCTCGACGTTCGCGCTCGGGCTTCTCACGGCGGCGTCGCTTGTGGACGCCGGGCATATCGCGAGCGCCGTCGTCACGGCGTCGTCGCATTTCTGCACGGCCGAGCGGCAGTTCCGGTATCCGCTCGCATACGGCTCGGTCTCGGGTACCACGGCGCAGACGACCGTCACCGGATGCGGGGCGGTGCTGCTTAAAAAAGCGGAGCCGGACGAAGCGTGCGTCTGCCTGTCGGACGGGCTGTACGGCATGGTCATCGACCGCGGCATACGGGATGCCGGCAACATGGGCGCCGCCATGGCGACGGCGGCGGCGGACACACTTTTGCGGTATTTCGGCGCGGCGGGACGGAGGATGGACGATTTTGACCGCGTGGCGACGGGCGATCTCGGCAGAGAGGGGCTTTCGCTGGCGGCGGAAATGTTAAGGGAAAAGCAGGTCACCGGGGACGGCGTGCTGTGCGACTGCGGGGAGATGATCTTTGACGCGGAAAAGCAGGACGTCGGATGCGGCGGCTCGGGCTGCGGATGCAGTGCCGTCATGACGGCGGGCTATTTTTTCGACGCGCTCAAAAACGGGGCAATATCGCGTATGCTGCTTGCCGGGACGGGTGCACTGATGAGCCCGCAGAGCTTGCAGCAGGGGCTGTCCATTCCGGCGGTCTGCCATGCGGTATGCCTGGAAAAGAGAGGGGAAAACGGCAAATGATGTATCTCAGAGCGTTTATTGTCGGCGGGCTTATGTGCGTCATCGCGCAGGTCCTGATTGACAGAACAAGGCTGACACCGGCACGCATCATGGTGGGCTACGTGTTGGCGGGAGCGGTGCTGTCGGCGGCGGGCTGGTATCAGCCGCTCGTGGATTTTGCGGGAGCGGGGGCGACGGTGCCGCTTGTCGGCTTCGGGCACTCGCTTGTGCAGGGCGTACAGAAGGCGGTGGAAGAGAAAGGCGCGTTCGGCATCCTGTCGGGCGGGCTGACCGGAGCGGCGGCGGGCATCACGGCGGTCATGCTGTTTTCGTTTGCGGCGTCGCTTGTCGGCAAAAGCCGCAGAAAATAAAGAAAGCCGCCGGAGAATCCGGCGGGCGATTTTGCGCCGCATCTTTGCGACGGCGGAAAAGATTTGCCGCAGTATCACCGATGGGAGCACCTTCAAAACCCGAGCCGTGGGGGCTCGGGTATGTTTTTATTGTACAAACGGCGGCGAAGTTCCGAAAATTCTCAATTTGCGGAAAGGGAGGATATTGGTTAAATACGTCCCTACCCGGCTTTGTGCCTCTTTCCGTCGCGCCCGCCGTCGTTTTGGTGGGCGCGACCCCTGACCGCGGGACTCTGCGATTGAATGTTTCAGCGTCCGATGACTTCTTTGCCGCCGAGATACGGACGAAGCGCAACGGGAATGCGGACGGAGCCGTCGGCATTGAGATTGTTTTCCAAGAAAGCGATCAGCCCGCGCGGAGAAGCAAGAACGGTGTTGTTGAGGGTGGCGACGAGATAGGTGCCGCCGTCGCCCTTGGCACGGATGGAAAGACGGCGTGCCTGCGCGTCTCCGAGCGTCGAGCAGGAGCCGACCTCGAAGTATTTCTGCTGACGCGGGCTCCATGCCTCCACGTCACAGCTCTTGACTTTCAGATCGGCAAGATCGCCGCTGCAACATTCCAGTGTGCGCACCGGGATGTCAAGGCTGCGGAAAAATTCGACGGTGTAGCGCCACATCTTGTTGTACCAGTCCATGGCGTCCTCCTGCTTGCAGATGACCACCATTTCCTGCTTTTCGAACTGATGCACGCGGTAGAGACCGCGTTCCTCCAACCCGTGCGAGCCGACCTCCTTGCGGAAGCAGGGAGAATAGGACGTGAGCGTGATGGGAAGCTCGGCTTCCTTGATGATCTGGCCCTTGAAGCGACCGATCATGGAGTGTTCGGAGGTGCCGATGAGATAGAGGTCTTCGCCCTCGATCTTGTACATCATGGCGTCCATTTCGGCAAACGACATAACGCCGGTGACGACGTCGCCGCGGATCATGAAGGGCGGCAGACAGTAGGTGAAGCCCTTGTCGATCATGAAGTCGCGCGCATAGGAAAGCATGGCGGAATGTAGGCGGGCAACGTCGCCTTTGAGGTAGTAAAAACCGTTGCCGCTGGTGCGTCCGGCGCTCTCCTTGTCAAGACCGTTCAGCGATTCGCAGATGTCGGCGTGGTAGGGGATCTCGAAATCCGGCACGACCGGCTCACCGAAACGCTCGTTCTCGACGTTTTCGCTGTCGTCCTTTCCGATCGGGACGGAGGCGTCGATGATGTTGGGGATGACCATCATTTTAGAGCGGAGCTGCTCGCTGAGCTCGGCTTCCTTGACGTCGATCTCGGCGAGACGGGCATTGATCTCGACGACGCGCTGCTTTTTGGCGTTTGCCTCGTCGATCTTCTTTTCTTTCATAAGGCCGCCGATGGCGGAGCTTACGGTGTTCTTTTCGGCGCGGAGCGTGTCGCCTTCGGTTTTGAGGGCACGCACCTCGGTATCGAGCACGATGCATTCGTCAACGAGCGGCAGTTTTTCATCCTGGAATTTCTTGCGGATGTTCTCCTTGACGACGTCGGGATTCTCCCGGACAAATTTAATGTCTAACATGAGTTGGCAGTCCTTTCACCCAATGAATAATTGATATTTATATTATTTTATCACGCTTTTCCGGATTTTACAAGAGATTTTGACCGAAAAGTGAAAATTTTGCGAAAAATTCGTTCTGCGGGCGTATCTCGTACCGTTTTTCCTCACCCGAAAAGGGGCAGAGGAAGGCGAGTTCACAGCAGCATAAGCAGAGCGGCACGTCCGTTCCGCCGCCGTAGCGGCTGTCTCCGGCAAGCGGCAGTCCGCGGTGCGAAAACTGCACGCGGATCTGGTGCGTGCGCCCGGTGTCAAGAAAAATGCGCACGAGAGAATACGGCGCACCGTCCGCGTATACCGTTTCGCAGAGCTCGTAGGAGAGCCGCGCTTCTCGGACGCCCTTGCGCATCCGGTCGACGACGTAGCTCTTGTTTTTGGCGGCGTCGCGAAAGAGCAGATCGCAGAAGGTGCCGGATTCTTCCGCGGGTACGCCGTGCACGGCGGCGAGGTAGGTCTTGCGCACGGCATTTTCGGAAAACAGCGTGCCGAAGCGGGATGCGCCGGCTTTTGTCAGAGCGTACAGCATGATTCCCTCCGTCTCGCGGTCGAGCCGGTGAACGGGGTATACCGGTATACCGATCTTCTCCGAAAGAAGCGAGACCATGTCGGGGACGGCTGTCGGCTTTTCGGCGCTCTGCGAGAGGACGCCCCGCGGCTTGACGGCGACGAGATAATGCTTCGTGCGGTCAAGGATGGTGACGTCCGTCATGCGTGTTCCTCCGTCGCGGCATCGCAGAGAAAGTCGATGGCGTGCGCGTAGGAATCAAAGTCGTCTCCCGCGAAGACGGCGCGGCAGGCATCGCGCAGATAGGAGACGCGGCGGTAGGTCTCACGCTTCGAAACGTCGGTCAGATGCACTTCGACGGCGGGCAGCGCGACGGCTTTGAGCGCGTCGGCGAGAGCGATGCTCGTGTGGGTGTAGGCGGCGGCGTTGATGACGATGCCGTCGTAGACGCCGAGAGCCCCCTGAACGGCGTCGATGAGGACGCCCTCGTGGTTGGACTGCATGACGTCGCAAACGATGCCGCGTTTTTCGGCGTGGGACGCGATAAAGGCGAGCAGATCGGCATAGGTGCGCGTGCCGTAAAGAGACGGCTCCCGCACGCCGAGCAGGTTGAGATTCGGACCGTTGATGACAAGAAGCTTCATGGCGGTCATCCTTTCCGTGATTCGAAAAATGAGAGAATGCGGGCGGCGCAGTCGTCCGGCGTGCCGCATACCGGGATCGTCACGTCGGCAAGCGCACGGTAGAGCGGCGCACGCTCTTTGTACATCTTTTGCAGAGCCGGCAGACCGCCTGCGGAGAGCGGACGTCCGTCGGTCACAAGCTCGTCTGTCGGACGGTCGAGGCAGACAACGAGACCGTTCTGCTTCATGAGAATGCGGTTTTCCTCCGATAAGACCGCACCGCCGCCGACCGAGATCACTTGACCGCCGTGTGCGGCATGGCGGGCGAGGAGCGCCGTTTCCTTTTCGCGGAAATACGCTTCGCCGCGGGCGGAGAAAATGTCGGGAACCGACCTGCCTTCCTCCGCTTCGATGCCTTCGTCGAGATCGACAAAGGCGCGCCCGGTCAGTTTTGCGAGCGCCCGCCCGACGGTGCTCTTGCCGCATCCGGGCATCCCGATGAGCACAAGGTTCGCAAGCGAAAACGCCGCTTTTGCGGTCAGATCGCGGATGAGGGCGTCCCGGTCGGAAAAAGGCGTACCGAAAAACAGCTCGTGTGAGCGCACCGCCTGCGCCGTGAGCATGGCAAGCCCGCCGACGGCGGGCACGCCGTGTGCGCGTGCCGCCAGCACAAAGCGGGTGGCACGCGGGTTGTAGACAAGATCGACCGCGCCTTCAAGACGCGGAAAGCGCGCCGGATCGAGCGGGCAAGAGCCGCCGTCGGGGAACATGCCGACCGGCGTCGTGTTGATGACTACCTCGATATCGGTATACCGGTATACCGAATCGTAATCAACGGGACCGCTCCGGGAAACCGTGATGACAGCCCTTGCGCCGACATCGCGGGCAAGGGTACAAGCGACGGCACCGGCACCGCCCGAGCCGAGGACGGCGACGGTTTTGCCTTTGAGGGAGAGCCCGGCTTCGGCAAGCAGAAAGGAAAGCCCGAAATAATCGGTGTTGTCGCCGTACAGCACGCCGCCGCGGTTGATGACGACGTTGACGGCGCCGATGCGTGCCGCCGTGTCCGAGAGCACGTCGCAGAGGCGTGCCGCCTCTTTTTTGTAGGGGATGGTGACGTTGACGGCGTCAAAATCCCGCTGCCCGAGAAAAGCCGCAAACTCGCCGCACGGCACTTCCCGCAGCGCGTAGGCGTCATTTCCGAGCGCGTGATGCAGAAACGGGGAAAAGCTGTGCGAAAGGTGCTCGCCGATCAGTCCCGTAAACCCCATATCAGACCTCTTTCACGGCGTTTTCCTGCCGTGCGCGGCTGATGGCGAACAGCGCCCGGTACAGCGCCGCGATGTCCCGCGCGTCGGCAGGATTTTTGCCGCTGCACAGCCGCTCGCAGACGGCGTTTTCCCGTGCTTCGTCGCGGATAGGCGCGGCGGCGTCTTTTTTTTGGCGCGCGATCTCGTCGCAGAGCGCCAGTCTTTTTGTATACAGGTCTACAATTTTGTCATCCAACCGGTCGATCTCCGCCCGGAGTTCTGTCAGATCCATAAGGCTTCCTCCTATCGGCTTTCGATAAGGTCAAGCACGGCGAACAGTGCCGCCATGCGTACGGCGACGCACGCCCGCACGGCGATGCAGGGGTCGTGCCGCCCGGAAAAGGCGAGCGTTGTGTCGGTGTGCGCGGCAAGATCGACGGTCTGCTCGGGAATGGCGACGGTGGGCGTCGGCTTGACGGTGACGCGGAAGGTGACGGGCATGCCGTTTGTCAAGCCTCCGCAAATGCCGCCTGCGTGGTTTGTGCGGGTGCGCACGGCGCCGTCCGTGTCGAAATACAGGGGATCGTTGTAGCGTGAGCCGCGGAAAAGCGCACCGTCGTACGGCTCGCCGAAGGTGACGCCCTTGACGCCGGGGATCGAGAAAAACATGGCGGCAAGCGCGCTTTCTACGCTGTAAAAGAAGGGCTGTCCGATGCCGGGCGTAAGCCCCGTTATCTGCCCCTCGATGATGCCGCCGAGGCTGTCGCCTTTCGTTTTGGCGTCACGGATGGCGTCCCTCATGGTGTTCTTTTTTTCGGAGAGCAGAATGGGAAACGCCTCGGCGTTGAGCGCTTGGAGCGTTTCTTTTTTTTCGCCGCACGCCTCGAATGCCCGGTCGTATACGTCACCTGCGGCGTACAGATGCGTCGCGGCGAGTATGCCTCTTTGTTTCAGAATGCTTTCCGCAATGGCGCCCGCCACGCATAAAGGGGCGGTCAGCCGTCCCGAAAACTGTCCGCCGCCGCGGCAGTCGTAGTTTTCGCCGTATTTGCAATAAGCCGGATAATCGGCGTGCGACGGGCGCGGAACGGAAAGGGTATCGGGGTAATCGTCGGAGCGGGCGTCGGTGTTTTTTATAATAAAGCTGACGGGCGAGCCGACGGTCTTTCCGTTGCGCACACCCGATAAAAAGGCGACGGTGTCCGGCTCTTTGCGGGCGGAAACCAGCTCGTCTGTGCCCGGGGCACGCAGGGAAAGTACGTGCGCGATCGCTTCTTCGTCGATGACGGTGCCGGCGGGAAGCCCGTCGAGCACGCCGCCGACGGCGTCGGCGTGTGATTCTCCGAAAAGTGTCAGTTTTACGGTGTTTCCGAAGGTGTTCATAAAATCCCTCCCGCAAGAGTGGCGTAATCCTGTAAAAATGTGGGGTATGATTTGGTAAAACTGCCGTCGTCCGGCAGAAAAACGTCTTTGTCGCAGAAGACGGCGGCAACGGCGGCTGCCATGAAGAGCCGGTGATCGCGTGAAAGCGGCGGTGTGCCGCCGATAAGGGAGCCGTGTCCCTCGATGAAAATATCGTCGTCGGTCGTCCGCACCGATGCGCCGAGCGACGTGAGAAGGCGGGAAAGTCCCGCGACACGGTCGCTTTCCTTCATGCGCAATCGCCCCGTTCCGTGAAGGACGGTCTTTCCGAAAGACGCGGCGGCACGCACGGCGAGCGGCGGCACGAGGTCCGGTACGTCCGAAACGTCGGTTTCTATCCCGTGCAAAGGGCATTCGACCGAGACCGTCACGGCGTCGGCGCTCTGCGAAACGCTTGCGCCCATTTCCGAAAGGAGCGAAAGAATGCGGCGGTCTCCCTGATTCGTGATGGGTTCAAGTCCCATCACGGTGACGGGGTGTCCCGGTGAGGCGGCGCACAGAAAAAACGCGGCGGAGGAGTAGTCTCCTTCGGCACGCAAAGTTGCGGCGGGAGCGCGGTATTGCCCGACGGCGGTGTAACGGTCGCCAAACACGACCGTATCGACGCCGAAAAGCCGCATACGATCCGTTGTCATGTCGATATAACGCGCCGAGACGGGCGGCGTCGTGCGGCGCACGGAGATGTCCTCGCCGAGCGGAAGCAGAAACAGAAGTGCCGACAGATACTGCGACGTAACGTCGCAGGGCACGGAAAATCCCCCGTTTAGCGACGCGCACGCTAAAACGGTGAGCGGCAGGGTATGGGCGGAAAAGCGCGCACCGTGTTCTTCAAGCGCCCGGCACAGCGGTGCAAGCGGGCGCTCCGGCAGGCGCCCCGATCCCGTGAAACGGGCTCCCGGTGCGAAGCAGGCGGCAAGCGGCAGAAGAAAGCGGGCGACGGCGGCGCTTTCGCCGCAGTCGAGTACGGCGCCGTGCGGCAAATGCGGGAGCGAAAGCCCCTTTTGTACGGCAAGACAGCCGTCCGATACGCGGATGTCGGCACCGAGCGCGGTAAGACAGCGCACGGCGGCACGGACGTCGTCGGAAAGCATACCGGTATACAAAACGGAAACCGGGTCTCCGGCAAGAGAAGCGCAAAGCAAAAGACGGAGCACGTCGGATTTGCTTGAAACGGCATTCACGGTGCCGCCGAGCGGTGTCCCGTGAGCAAAACGGATGAGCGGTGTCACGGTGTCACCTCCGTATGGCGAGAAAATCGGGCAGATCGGTAAGCTTCACGGGGTAGCGCACGCATCCCCCGATCCTTTGCGGCAGGATGAGCGTGAGCGTGTCGCCGTCTGCCTTCTTGTCGTCCGCCATGAGCGAAAGGAGCGCCTTTTGCGGGATGTCGTAATCCGTCGGCAGACGGTGGCGCGTGAGCAGGGCGCAGAGCCGTTCGGAAACGGGCTCCCTGGCGATGCCGTGCGCTTCGGCAAGCCGCGAAGCGCTCACCATGCCGGCGGCGACGGCTTCGCCGTGGCGGAGCGCGTAGTTGCTGTGGACTTCGTAGGCATGGGCGAAGGTGTGCCCGAAATTGAGCAAATTTCGTATACCGGTATCGAATTCGTCCGTCTGCACTACGTCGCGCTTGAAGGTGACACAACGTCCGATGACGTCCGAAAGGGGAAGCGTGTCCGCTTCCAACGCGGCGAAAAAGCCGCCGTCGAACAGAACGCCGTATTTGACGACCTCGGCAAAGCCCGCGTCCCGTTCCCGCTCGGGAAGCGTCGCAAGGCAGGCGGTGTCGCAGAAAACGAGGGACGGCGGATAAAACGCGCCGACTAAATTCTTGCCTTGCGGCAGATCGACGGCGGTCTTGCCGCCGACGGAGGAATCCACGCAGGCGAGCAGGGTGGTGGGAACGTGCGCATAGGGGACGCCGCGCCGTAAGAGGGCGGCGCACAGTCCCGTCACGTCGCCGACAACGCCGCCGCCGAGGGCGACAATGGCGTCGGTGCGGGTGATACGCGCGTCGGCGAGAAAGGAGAGCAGTTCGCCGACGGTGTCGAGATTTTTGGAGCACTCTCCGGGACGGATACAGTGGGAAAGAACCGTAAAGCCCGCTTCCGTAAGAATTTGCGTGACGGCTTGTCCGTATAGGGAAAAGACGGTATCGTCGGAGCACAGCGCGATCTTTTTGGCTTTCGGGAGCGCCTCGTGCAGGGCGTGACCGAAGGTATGCAGGCAGTCCGAGCCGATCATGACGGTATACGGACGCGAGGCGGCAACGGGAACTGTGATCATAAAGGTGCTCCTTTCCGATTTTTTATCAGTATATCATATATCGAAAAAACTTGCAACTTTTTTTCAGAAGCGTGCCGCTTCACCCATTCCGCGCCGCATGCGCGGGGCAAACCGCGAGCATGAACGAGCGGAAACAATTGCCGCAGAGTCCCGCGGTCAGGGGTTACCGTCGCCATAACGCGGGCGACGGTGACGCAAAACCGTGAGCGCGGGTCACATACCCTTTGTTTGCAGTAACTTTCCGCGCGTTGGACAGAGGCAGAAAGTAGGTTAGGGACGTATTTAACCTATATCATCCCTTTCCGCAAATCAACAATTTCCGGCAGTACGCCGCCGTTTGTACAATAAAAAACCATCCGTGCCGCATGGTTGGGAGCTTGTGCGTGTCCCGTACCGATGCCGCCGTGATAACGCATGGCACCTCCGCAAAATGTTTTTCCGTTTTGCCGAGAGGGGGTCCGGGGCTGCTCCCCGGCAATCTTTTTTCGCCTCCTTTTTTCTCTTGTGAGAAAAAAGGAGGCTTCTTCCCCTAAAAAAACAACCTTTTCTAAAATACAATATACTCTGTACTAATCATGGAAAACAGTTGCAATATCGGAAAAAGTGTGGTATACTGTCTTAAATATGGCAGAAAGGAGGATACCGTATGAAACGCGACGATAAAACGAGCGCCTTTGTCGGCGGGATCGGGACGGGCTGTCTCGTCATAAAAAAGACGGGGGAAACGGAACTGCGCGGTGCCGTGAAAGTCTTGCAGACAGACGGGAGCATCAAGGACGCGGGACGCGCCTTTTTCGGAAAGGATCCGCTGCGCTTTGCGCTGTACGTGAACGACGGAGAGCAGACGGCGTGTAAAATGCTGACGTCCGATGAACAGGCGGGCACTTCCGTCAGCATCGAACGGCAGTACGCCTTCGTGCAGACGCTCTTTGACAGCGTGCCGGGCCTTGTCTGCCGCGTGCGGTATTTCAATCCTTTCATTCCGCTCAATACGGCGGATTCCGCCATTCCCGCCGCGTTTGCCGAATGCCTTGTCGAAAACACCGGGACACGGACGGCAAACGTTTCGCTCGTCGGGCTGTTCGGACGTTTGAAGCAGTCCTGCGCCGTGCACGCGGCGTATCATAAAGAAACGGATACCTTCGGCGTGTCGATGAGCCTTGAAGAATCGGGTGCGTCGGTCGCCCTTGCCGCAGACGCACGGGATTTTACGTTTTCCTCCGTGGAAAAAGCCGATAATGCCACCGTTTTGCGTTCCCTTTCCGAAGCAAAGGGCTTTCTGGATAACAGCGGCGAAACGGGGACGACGGTGCTTCTCGCCTCGCATTTTACCCTGCACCCCGGGGAAAGCAAGCGTGTCCGCTACGTTGCGTCGTGGTATTTCCCCGAGCTTTCGGGTACCGTTAAGACGTATTACAGCCACTATTTTACCGATGCGCTTTCCTGCGCCACGTACTGCTTTCTGCATTTTGAACGGCTGAAAGCGCAGACCGGGACGTTCGTTTCCCTGCTTGAAGGCTCGTCGCTTCCCGCGGCGGCAAAGGCATTTGCGTCGGCGCGGCTTGACCGCGTCAAGCACCCGGACACCGTGTGCGAGCAGACGGGAAAAACGTATCTCGCATGCGCCGGAGCGAAAAAAGCGGCGCTGTCGGCGGAGGCGCTCTTCCCGGCGCTTGCCGGGAAATTTGCCCTGCTTTCGGTGGCGGATGCTCTCAAAGAAGAGAAAGAAGTGCCGGAGCCGTCTCCCGAAAAGGCGTGGGAAACGCTGTGCGCCCTGCTTCTTTCGTTTTCCCATTACCGCAGGACGGGCACCAGCCGCCTGTTTGCCGAAAACTTTCCCGAGATCGCCCGTCTTGCCGAGAAAACGGCGGAACATTTGCCCGAACAGCCGCTTTTGCTTTCGCTGACGGGCACCTACGGGATCGCGACGATGCTTGCCTCACTCGCCGAACTGTATGCCGACGCCAAAACCGTGCAGAAATACAGAGAAAAGCAGGAAGACAGCCTGCGCACACTGTGTGAGGCGGCAAAGGACGTGACGGAAGAAACGGCGCCGCTCATTTTGCTGTGCGAGGAGTCGGCGCGTCTTGCGGGGATACCGTCGCTTTTCCCGGCGGAAAGCGTGCGGGCGGCGGCGTCGAAGGAAGCAAAAAAAGCGGCGGGACGGCTGTCGTTCGCACCCCTTGCGTCGCTCATACGGACAGGGCAGGCGGACGTCACCGAAAAAATGCTCATGAGCGCGGACGAAAGCGAGAGCGCCGTCTGGCTCATGCCGCTTATCGATGCCTTCGGACGGTTTTCGTACGATAAAATGAACGCTTCTCTTACGGTGTGTCCGTGCGAGACGGGGAATTTTCCCGATGAATGCGTCCGGCAGTTCGTCTGCTTTGACGGCGCGTTCGGCTATGCGGAAGAGGGCGTGGATTACTGCGAACTGCATATCCTTTCGGGGGACGTGAAACTGCGCTCGTTCGGCTGTGCGCATCGGGTGTATAAGGTGCAGTACGGCGGGCGGAACCTGCCGTGTACCGCGGACGGGACGAAAGCGTACTGGGACAGTCCGCTGACGGTGGACGCGGAACGCAAACTGACGTTGCTCATCGATATATCAAAATAGAGGGACCAAAAGACTAAAATGGAAGAAAAAGAAGAAATCTTAAAGAAAAGTACGTATCGGTACGAATTGCCGCCGGAGCTCATCGCGCAGACGCCGGCGGAAAAGCGGGATATGTCGAGGTTAATGGTGCTCGACCGTAAGACCGGGTGCATCGAACACCGCGTGTTTTCCGATATCATCGACTATCTGAATCCCGGGGATGCGCTTGTGCTCAACGATTCCAAGGTCATACCGGCACGGCTGTTCGGTCTGCGGTATGCAAAAAAAACGGACGGAACGCGGGAAGAAAAGCCGTCCGGCAGTACCGTGGAGGTGTTACTTCTCAGACGCGTGAGCGAAAACGTGTGGGAAACCATCGTCCGTCCCGGAAAAAAACTGCGTGAGGGCACCGAGATCGTGTTTTCCGATAAGCTGTCCGGCGTCGTCCGTTCGGTGACGGAGGACGGCAACCGGCTGATCGAGTTTCCCTACGAAGGCGAATTTTTCGCGGTGCTGGACGAGGTGGGCGAAATGCCGCTCCCGCCCTATATCACGAGCAGAGAGAGCCCGAAGGATCGGTATCAGACGGTGTACGCGAAATATGAGGGCTCGGCGGCGGCGCCGACGGCGGGGCTTCATTTTACAAAGGAACTGTTAAAGAAGATCGAAGACAAAGGCGTGGAGATCCTGTACGTGACGCTGCACGTGGGACTCGGCACTTTCCGTCCCGTCAAAGAGGAGATCATCACCGATCATAAGATGCACAGCGAGTTTTACACGGTAACGGAGGATTGCGCCGAGCGCTTCAACCGCGTGCGGCAGAACGGCGGGCGGATTTTCTCGGTGGGAACGACCTCCTGCCGGACGCTCGAAAGCGCGACGGATGAAAACGGCGTGCTCCATGCGGGCTCGGCGAACACCGATATTTTCATTTATCCCGGTTACCGGTTCAAAGCGGTGGATCATCTCATCACCAACTTCCACTTGCCGGAGAGCACGCTCATCATGCTGGTCTCGGCGCTCGCCGGGCGGGAGACTATCTTAAACGCCTACCGGACGGCGGTCGAGGAGCGGTACCGCTTTTTCTCGTTCGGAGATGCGATGCTAATTTTGTGAAATGTGCACATAATCACCGCTAAATTCCAGAGGGTATTTATTTAACATTACCAATCGGTATACGATATTTACCGATTGGTAATGGTTTTATTAGCATAGGGTGCGGTTGTTTCATATATAAGAAAATCTTGCATTTTTACAGAATTACTATTGACAATATGTGATTTATCACATATAATATAGTAAAGGATAAATTACAACGTTTTTGAGGAGAATAAAAGTGACGGAGTTTGAAATTGTATTTTATAACAAGCCGGATGGTTCAGAACCTGCGAAGGAGTTTCTGTTATCATTAGATAAGAAACTGCGTGCAAAAACGGTTATGTTAATTGAACTGTTGGCTGAAAACGGGTCGGCACTTAGAGAACCGTATTCAAAACATCTTGTGGACGGTATTTTTGAATTACGAGCAAAAGTCAGCACCGACATCTCCAGAGTATTTTATTTCTTTGTGTTTGGAAAAAAGATTGTGTTGACAAATGGTTTTATAAAGAAAACACAAAAAACACCAAAAAATGAAATTGAACTTGCCAAGAAATACCGAAATGATTATTTAGATAGGGAGTGTAAATAAAATGACAAATTTTAATGATTTTTTGAACGAACAGTTATCTGATGCCGAATTCAAAAAAGAATACGATGCCCTTAGACCTGAATATGCCATTATTCAGGCAATTATTGATGCAAGAAAAGACACCGGTATGACACAAAAAGAACTTGCTGAAAAAACCGGTATCACACAAGCTGATATCAGTCGTCTTGAAAGCGGTAGTGCAAATCCTTCCCTGAAAACCTTACAGCGTCTGGCAGAGGGATTGGGGATGAAATTGAAGTTGGAATTTCTGCCTGCAGGAAGA
>JAZRVE010000102.1:0-8945 GCA_045598975.1 Eubacteriales bacterium | reverse complement strand
GATTGCCGGGGAGCAGCCCCGGACCCCCTGCTCCGCAAAACGGGAAAACGTTTTGCGGAGGTGCGGGACGGTATCGTGGCGGCATCGGTACGGGACGCCCCGAAACTCCAAACCGTGCGGCACGGGTGGATTTTTATTGTGAAAAGGGCGGCGTACTGCCGGACACTCATGACTTGCGGCAACGGACGCTTTGGCGAGATGTTGGCCTAGCCCGATTTCTGCCTCTTTCCGCCGCGGGCGAATTTGGCAAGAATTTCCGGGAACTCTGCGCGCGGGATAGGGACGCAAAGTGGGATAGAACAACATCTCGTATAGCCCCTCCCCTTTTACATATCATCAATATCCGCCGCTACACCGCCGTTTGTGCTATGGAAGCGTGCCGCTTCACCCAATCCGCGAGTGTGAGCAAGCGGAAACAACAGCCGCAGTATCCCGCGGACAGGGGACCCGCCCGCCAAAACAGCGGCGGGCGCGTCAGATAGAGCCGCAAATACGGAAAGAATAACATCTCACCGAACCCTCCTTTTGTACATATCAGCAATATCCGCCGCTACGCCGCCGTTTGTGCTATGGAAGCGTGCCGCTTCACCCAATCCGCGAGTGTGAGCAAGCGGAAACAACAGCCGCAGTATCCCGCGGTCAGGGGACACGCCCGCCAAAACAGCGGCGGGCGCGTCAGATAGAGCCGCAAATACAGAAAGAATAACATCTCACCGAACCCTCCTTTTGTACATATCAGCAATATCCGCCGCTACGCAGCCGTTTGTGCTATGGAAGCGTGCCGCTTCACCCAATCCGCGAGTGTGAGCAAGCGGAAACAACAGCCGCAGTATCCCGCGGTCAGGGGTCACGCCCGCAAAAACAGCGGCGGGCGCGTCAGATAGAGCCGCAAATGCAGAAAGAATAACATCTCACCGCACCCTCCTTTTGTACATATCAGCAATATCCGCCGCTACGCCGCCGTTTGTGCTATGGAATCCACCCGTGCCGCACGGTTTGTAGTATGTGCAAATCTTTGTCGGAGCCGCCGTGATTTTGTCTTGCTCCGTCGCAAAGATGCGGCGCATGCCGCCTTTGCGACGAGGGGGGCTCCGGGGCGGCTCCCCGGCAATCTTTTTTTCGTTTCGTTTTTTTCTTTTGCAAGAAAAAAAGGAAATCGTTTTCCCTTGCAAATCAGTGCCACAGAAAACTGGGTATTGCAATTTCCGAAAAATATGGTATAATATTGTACAATATCAATATTTTGTAAGGAGAACCCAACTATGAGTGCAGAAGTCATCACCTTTGCGTTGTATTTCGTTGTTGTCCTCGGGATCGGAATCTTTATGTTTTTCCGTTCCAAGGGCGATAGTGAAAAAGAGTATTTTTTAGGCGGCAGAGCCATGGGACCGTGGGTCCCCGCCATGAGCGCGCAGGCATCCGACATGAGCGCGTGGCTGCTGATGGGACTTCCCGGCAGTATCCTCGCTTTCGGACTTGGTCAGGCGTGGATCGGTATCGGTCTTGCCATCGGCACGGCGCTTAACTGGATCTTCGTCGCCAAACGCCTTCGCTGCTTCTCGCAGGAGGCGAACGACTCCATCACCCTCCCGCAGTACCTTTCCAACCGCTTCGTGTCCAAAAAGCTGACGCTTCAAATCGTCTCGGCGATCATTTTCCTCGTCTTCTTCACCGTCTACGTCGCATCCGCTTTCCGCGCCGGTGCCGACGTTTTCGTTCAGCTTTTCCCCTCTCTCGATCCTTCGGTCGCCATGCTGGTCTTCGCCGCCATCCTCATCGTGTATACCTTCCTCGGCGGCTTCAAAGCAGTCTGCTGGACTGACTTCTTCCAGGGGCTTCTGATGCTCGTCGCCCTGCTTGCCGTGCCGATCGTCATCGTGCTTACCAAAAACCCGGACGCTTCGCTCCTGCAAACCGTCTATCAGTATACCGATGCAAGCGGTGAAGTCGTCAACTGTGCCTTTACGGCAAATCCGTTCAGCGCACCGCTTCCCGAGATCCTTTCGGGACTCGGCTGGGGACTCGGCTACTTCGGTATGCCGCATATTTTAGTGCGCTTCATGTCCATCAAGAAGCCGTCCATGGTCAAGACCAGCGCCACGGTCGCCATCATCTGGGTGGTGCTTTCGCTGGGTGCGGCGATCGCCATGGCTTACTTCGGCAGAATGATCATCGGCAAGGAACTGCTTGAAGTCGGCAATCAGAAGCTCGTCTTCATCGAACTTTCCCGTATGATCTTCCCGGGTGCCATCGCCGGTATCCTGCTTGCCGCCATCATCGCGGCGGGTATGTCGACGGCGGACTCCCAGCTTCTCGTGGCATCCTCGTCGTTTACCAGTGATATTTACAAGCCGGTGCTCCGCAAGAAGGCTTCCGGCAATGAAATCGTCTGGGTGGGACGCATCGTGGTGCTTATCATCGCCGTCATCGCGTACTTCATCGCCCGCGATAAGGGACAGGGCGCACAGGCGATCATGAACATGGTCGAAAACGCGTGGGCAGGCTTCGGCTCGTCCTTCGGACCGGTGGTGCTGCTGTCGCTGTTCTGGAAGCGGCTTACTTATAAGGGCGCCGTCGCCGGCGTCGTTGCGGGCGCCGTCGTGGACGTGCTGTGGTATTTCTTCCTTTCGGCGTCCACCGGACTTTACGAGATCATCCCGGGCTTCCTCTGCGGACTTGTCGCGGCAGTTGTCGTGTCACTCATCGATAAGAAGCCGTCCGCGGAAGTGGAACAGCTCTTCGACAACGCCGTCAAAGCGGCATCCGAGCAGTAAGAGCAAGAAGAGCAAAACCGGTTTTATCCGCCGGAATGCGGGCGCGTATCGCCCGTCCGATCCAAAAAGAACACCGCCGCGAACTGTATGGTTTTGCGGCGGTTATTTCGCCGTATGCACGTGCTTTTTCCGTTTGACATATAGTGAAATATGTGGTAAACTGTAAAAAACGGATCCCGTATCAAGGAGGAATGATCATGTCCGATTGCCGCCGCACGAACGTTTCCCTGTCGGCTCTCTCGTCCATGCGCACGGGAGGCGTCGCGCCGCTCTGCTGTTTTCCCGAAACGGCGGAGGAACTGACGGCGCTTGTGCGCACCTTCAAAAAGGAGAACAGACGCTTTGCCGTGCTCGGCAATCTGTCAAACGTCCTCCTGCCGGACGGCGTTATCCCGTTCGTGCCGATCATTACGACCAAAATGACGTCGGTCACCGTCACCGAGACGGCGGACGGCGCTTACTTTGACGTGTACGCCTCCTGCGGAGCGGCACTGACGGCGCTTGCGCTCGATCTCTGCCGCCGGGGCGCGGCGGGACTGTCGTTTGCCTGCGGCATTCCCGGCACGGTGGGCGGCGGCGCCTATATGAACGCCGGTGCGTACGATTCGGAAACGGCGGCGGTGGTGTCGTACGTTGACGTGTACGATGCCGCGAGCGACACCGTGCGGCGCATCGACAAGGCGGACTGCGGCTTCGGCTACCGCACCAGCCGTTTTCAGGAGGAAAAAGACCTGACCATCCTCGGCGTCGGGATGCACCTCGAAAAGGGGGACGCGGAGGAACTCACCGCAAAGGCAAAGGAATTCATGCGCCGCCGTGCGGAAAAACAGCCGCTCGACAAGCCGTCCTGCGGCAGCGCCTTCAAACGCCCGGAGGGCTATTTTGCCGGGAAACTCATCGAGGACAGCGGGCTCAAAGGCTTTTCGGTGGGCGGTGCGCAGATCTCCGAAAAGCACGCCGGTTTTATCGTCAACAAGGGCGGCGCCACGACGGGCGACGTCATCGAGCTCATCCGGCAGGTGCAGGAAAAGGTCATGCGCGATTCCGGCGTCATGCTCCAACCGGAAATACGGGTGTTAACGTGAGTACGCGGGAAGAAACGTCCTTTTCCGGACGCATCCGGGAGGCACTGCGGACGCAGAAACGCGAAAAAGCCTGCTGTAAGCGGGCATATGCCTACGGAGAGAGCATTCTTGACGGAGCCTTTTCCTATATCGACCGCTCGTATTTCAAATGTCCCTCCTGCCTCGCGCATTTCTTCGCCGGTGTTTTCGTCTCGCACGGCAGTGTCAACCACCCGGAAAAGGGGCATCATCTGGAAATCAAAACGCCCGGCAAAGAGGCGGCGGACGAGCTTGCCGTTTTTCTTGCGGAATGCGGCTTTGAGGCGCATTTCTCCGTGCGGCGTGGCAAGACCGTGCTGTATTTCAAGGACGGCGACACCATTTTCGGCTTTTTGAGTTTTATCGGTGCGCAGAAAGAGGCTTTCGGCTATCTCGACACCATGATCGAGCGGCAGGTCCGGAACGACTGCCACCGCAAGATCAATTTCGACACCGCCAATCTGCGCCGCACGGCAAACGCTTCGCGGGAGCAGATGAAAGCCATCGACTTTTTCCTTGCGGGCGGAAAGGGCGAAAAACTGCCGGAGAAGCTCGCGGAAACGGCTCTTCTCAAAAAAGAAAATCCCGAGGCGGGACTTGCCGAGCTCGCGTCGCTCCATACGCCGCCGCTGTCCAAATCCTGCGTCAACCACAGACTCGCCAAGATCAAAGAGCTGTACGAAAAATACAGCGGAAAACGATAATACCGAAAAAAAAGGGGGGGCGCGCGTCATGACGCCGTTCGTTCATCTGCATCTGCATACGGAATACAGTCTGCTTGACGGCGCGTGCCGGCTTTCGGACATCCCGGCGGCGGTGAAGAACGCCGGGCAGACGGCAGTCGCCGTCACCGATCACGGCGTCATGTACGGCGTGGTGGATTTTTATAAAGCGTGCAAAAAAAACGGCATCAAGCCCATTATCGGCTGTGAGGTGTACGTCGCGCCGTTTTCCCGCTTCGGTAAGGACAAGCAACACGACGGCGACTATTCGCATCTGGTGCTGTTATGTGAAAACGAGACCGGCTACCGCAATCTCATTGCCCTTGTGTCGAAGGCGTTCACCGAGGGCTTTTACGGCAAGCCGCGTGCCGACGTCGAGCTTCTGAAAGAGCACAGCGAGGGACTCATCGCCCTCTCGGCGTGCCTGTCCGGCTATATCCCCAAGCACATTCTCGAAAACGACGTCGAGGGTGCCAAAGCTCACGCACGTCTTCTCAAAGAGATATTCGGCGAACATAATTTCTTTCTCGAAATGCAGGATCACGGCATTCCGGAGCAGAAGACCGTCAACGCGGTGCTGAAAGAGTTTGCGGGAGAGCTCGGCATCGGGCTCGTCTGCACCAACGATGTGCATTATCTCGCCAAAGAAGACGCCGAACTGCAAAACGTGCTTCTGTGCATCCAGACCAACCGCACGCTCGACAAGGCGGACGGGCTTACCTTTCCGACCGAGGAATTTTACCTCAAAACCGGCGATGAGATGGCATCTCTCTTCCCGGAAACACCCGAGGCGCTTGCCAACACCGTGCGCATCGCCGAACGGTGTGCCTTTGATTTCGATTTTGACCATCTGCAATTGCCCGCCTTCACGCCGCCGGACGAAAAAACGGCACGCGATTATCTGAAAGAAGAGTGCGAAAAAGGGCTTGAAAAGCGCCTTGCCGTCATGCGGTCATGCGGCGGAACGGACGAAAAAACGGAAGCGGAATACCGTGAGCGCCTTGCGTACGAGCTTACCGTCGTGACGCAGATGGGCTACGACGAATACTATCTCATCGTCAACGATTTCATCTCCCACGCCAAAGGCGCGGGCATCCCCGTCGGTCCCGGCAGAGGTTCGGGTGCGGGAAGCCTTGCGGCGTACTGTCTCGGCATCACGGACGTCGATCCCATGCGCTACGGTCTGCTGTTCGAGCGCTTTCTCAATCCGGAGCGCGTGAGCATGCCCGACTTTGACGTGGATTTCTGCTACGAGCGCCGCGGCGAGGTCATCGACTACGTGGCGCAAAAATACGGTGCCGACCATGTGGCGCAGATCGTCACCTTCGGAACGCTGGCGGCGCGTGCCGCCATCAAGGACGTGGGGCGCGTCATGGGACTTTCCTATGCCGAGGTCGACGCGGCGGCAAAATTAGTGCCTTCGTCGCTCGGCATGACCATAGACAAGGCGCTCGCCGAAAACGCGGCGTTTGCCGAACTGTATAAAGAAGACCTCACGGTACGGCGCATGGTGGATATCGCCCGCCGTATCGAGGGAATGCCGCGCCATGCCTCCATCCACGCGGCGGGCGTCGTCATCACCGACAAACCCGTCTCGCACTACGTGCCGCTCGCCTACAACCGCGACAGCGTCGTCACGCAGTTCCCCATGAACACGGTGGCGGACCTGGGCTTGCTCAAAATCGACTTTCTGGGACTGCGGTATCTCACCGTCATTTCCGACGCCGAAAAAGCGGTGAAAAAGAGCGATCCCGCCTTTTCCGTCGAAAAGATAGACCTTGCCGACCGCAAGACCTACGCCTTTCTCGCCTCCGGCAGGACCGACGGCGTCTTTCAGCTCGAATCGGGCGGCATGAAGAGCTTACTGTCCCGCATGAAGCCGCAGAGCATCGAGGATATCACCGCCGCCATCTCGCTCTACCGTCCGGGTCCGATGGAAAGCATTCCGAAATATCTCGAAAACCGCAAGCATCCCGACGATATTCACTATGACATTCCGGAGTTGAAGGACATCCTGTCCGTCACCAACGGCTGTATCGTATATCAGGAGCAGGTCATGCAGATCTTCCGGACTCTTGCGGGCTATTCCTACGGCAGAGCCGACATCGTGCGGCGTGCCATGAGCAAAAAGAAGATCGCCGTCATGCAGGAGGAACGGGAATACTTCCTGTACGGCAAAAAGAAGGACGACGGCACGTGGGAGTGCCGCGGTGCGGTGGCAAACGGCATCGACGAGCAGGCGGCGATAAAGCTGTACGAGGAAATGAGCGAATTTGCCAAGTACGCCTTCAACAAATCGCACGCGGCGTGCTATGCTTTTCTTGCCTATCGCACGGCGTACCTCAAAACGCATCATCCGAAGGAATATATGTGCGCGCTCATGACAAGCGTGCTCGACCGCACCGAAAAGGTGGCGTTCTACGCGGCGGACTGCCGCAGTATGGGCATCCGCGTCCTGCCGCCCGACATCAACAAGAGCGAGAGCGGCTTCTCGGTGGACGGCGACGCCGTGCGCTTCGGGCTTCTCGCCGTCAAGGGTGTGGGCAGCAACTTTTTGCAGGCACTGCTCGCCGAGCGGCAGAACGGCGCGTTTTCGTCTCTTGAAGATTTTCTGTCCCGTATGCCGCAGGGAGACCTGAACAAGCACACGGTGGAAAGCCTCATCAAGAGCGGCGCGATGGACACCTTCGGCAAAAACCGCAGTCAGCTCCTGTACGTGTACGACAGTGCCATGGACGCCTTTTCCCGCCGCAACCGCATGAGCGTGACGGGGCAGTACGATCTGTTTTCCACCATGGGCGCAGAAAGCGGCGTGGAGGCTTTTTCGGTGCAATATCCCGCACTTGAAGAGCTTCCGGTCATGGACAAACTCGCCTGCGAAAAAGAGGTCATCGGGCTGTATCTCAGCGGACATCCGCTGGAAAAGTATGCCGCCCTCGCCAAAGAAAAAGGGGTATGCACCAGCGCCGACATTGCCCGTTCGGCGTCCCCGGAGCCGGACGAGGTGCCGCTTTTTGCCGAAAAGCAGACGGTGACGGTGCTCGGCATGGTGACGTCCAAACGGGTGCTCACCACAAAAAACGGCGGCAGAATGGCGTTCGTGGTGTTGGAGGACGAGGTGGGAACGGTAGAGGTCATCGTGTTCCCCAACCGCTACGAAATGTCTTCGGCGCTTCTCGAAAGCGGGAAAGCCCTGCTTGTGACGGGCGAACTGTCCTTCAAGGAGGCAAAAGAGGAGGACGAGAACGGCAAGCCGATCGTCGAGGGCAAGATCTTAGCGTCCGCCATCCTTCCCGCCGATGAGGCGGGTCCGATTCCCGTTATCTCTCCCGCCGTCTCCGATACGGCACGGACAGGCTACACCGTCCATTTGGGAAATCCCGCCGCCAAGCCCGCTCCGGCGCCTGCGCCGGAGGAAAAAGCGCCGCCCAAGGAGGGAACGCGGCGGTGTCTGTATCTCAAACTGCCGGACGACACGGGACGCGCCTTTGAGCGGGTAAAGAGCCTGCTTGAAATCTTTTCCGGCGGCAGGACACCGGTCTTTCTGCATTTCGTATCCACCGGAAAAACGGTGCGCCTTGCCGGTGCGGACATCCGTCTGACGCCGACGGTAAAAGCCCTGCTTATCGAGATCCTCGGCGAGGACGCCGTGAAGACGGCAGATCGCCGGCTACCGCAGTAATATAATATCTCCTTTTTTCAAAGGAGGCAAGAACCTCCTTTATGAAAGGAGGGAAAAGAACCTACTTTTTTTCTCGCAAGAGAAAAAAAGTAGGCAAAAAAAGATTGCCGGGGAGCAACCCCGGACCCCCTTACGTCGCAAAGGCGGCATGCGCCGCATCTTTGCGACGGAGCAAGACAAAATCACGGCAACACCGATGCAGGACAAGAACAAACCCAAAACCGTGCGACACGGATGGATTTTTATTGTGCAAACGGCGGCGTACTTCCGGAAATTCTTGATTTGCGGAAAAGAAAGATGCGGTGAGATACGTCCCGCAACGTGCCGTTGCACCCAAACCGCGAGCGCGGACGAGCGAAAACAACTGTCGCAGTATCCCGCGGACAGGGGTCGCGCCCACCAAACACCGGCGGGCGCGCCGGACAGAGCCGCAGAGCCGGATAGAATAACATCTCACCCAGCCTGTCCTTTTGTACATATCATCAATATCCGGCACCACGCCGCCGTTTGCACAATAAAAATCCATCCGTGCCGCACGGTTTTGGGTTTGTTCTTGTCCTGCCCCGATCCCGCCATGATAACGCCCCGCACCTCCGCAAAACGTCTTCCGTTTTGCGGAGTAGGGGGTCCGGGGTTGCTCCCCGGCAATCTTTGATCTCCTTTT
>JAZRVE010000101.1:0-33789 GCA_045598975.1 Eubacteriales bacterium | reverse complement strand
AACATTTCGGAAGCGTGGATGAACTCAATGAAAAGCTTTGCAAGCATCTCATATGGAGCAACAACAAAACCATGCGGACACTTGGCAGGAAGAGCGCGGTTCAATTACTCCGCGAAAAACTCTCCGCCTGACGCCGCGCCGAGATTGGAAGCCTACTTCACTCCGCCTACGGATTCGTTTCAAAGGCTTCCAAACGCGAATAATGCCATATCTTTTATTTTTTCTTCCTAAATGGCTCATATCAATTGACAACGCAGACGGCAAAACCTACTTTTTTCAAAAACCGCTTGCAATATCGGGAAATATCTGTTATAATATCTTGATATAATTTGGCAAAGTCGGAAAGGAATGCACAGAATGATCTCATTTCACTTAAAAAAACGGGTGCTTGCCCTTTTGCTCGCCGCTCTCGCGGTCACCCTGTGCGCCTGCACGGGCGTCGTGATGCTGCCGGAGGATCGGAATGCCCCGGATAAACCGGAAGAACCCGAGTGGAAAACGACCGAACCCGCCGACGATACGCTTCCCGCCGAAGAAACGCAAGAGCCGGAAGAATTGCAAGAGCCCGAGGAGCCGCCCGTACCGGAATTTGTCAATAAACTCACCGGCGAAGAGACCACCGAGGAGCTTGCCGGTATCCGCCCCATCGCCGTGATGATCAATAACATCAAGGCGGCAACGCCTCAGCAGGGTATCTCCCTTGCCGACGTCACGTACGAAGTCCTCGCCGAAGGCGGTATCACGCGGCTTCTCTGCCTGTTCACCGATTACGCCTCTCTGCCGGAGACCGGCTCCATCCGCTCTTCACGCGATTATTTCATTGACCTGTCCGACGCACACGACGCCATCTACGTCCATTGCGGCGGCAGTCCCGGCGCGTATGATACGCTCGCGGCGCGAAAGACCGAGAATATGGACGGCATCTATTTCAATACGCCGTTTTACCGCAACGAATGGCGCAGAAAGAACATGGGCATGGAGCATTCGCTCATGACGACGGGCGAAGGGCTCGTCAAGGGCATCGCCCAGAAGGGCTACCGCACCGAAAGCGACGCGAAACAACCGCTGTCGTTCGCGCTGACCGACAGCACGCCCGCCGGAGAGCCGGCGACCGCCCTCAAAGTGGTGTTCTCGTATTACGCCACCAGCGAATTTGATTATAACGCCGATGAAGGCGTTTACTATAAGAAACAGTTCGGCGCACCGCATATCGATTCCAATAACGACGTCCAGCTTTCTTTCAAGAACATCCTGCTTTTTCCCTGCCGTCAGGGCATGGTGCCGGGCGATGACAAGGGACGTCTGTTCGTCGATTTCATCGGCAGCGGAGAAGGGTATTATCTCTCGGACGGCGTGTGTAAAAAAGTCCGCTTCACCAAGGCGTCGCGCACGTCCTCCTATACGGTGTGGGAAGAGGACGGCGAGACGGAGCTGCTTCTCAATCCCGGCAAGACCTACATAGGACTCCCGCCGACCGACGCCGTCATTTCCTATAACGGCTGATAACGGCACAGAAAGGACACCATCCATGAACGAAAAAAACATCGCGGCACAACTGCTTGCGCCGCATCTCACGCCGCTTTCCGCGGACGAGATAAGCGGGATGCTCGAATATACGGCAGACCGTAAGCTCGGCGATTTTGCCCTGCCCTGCTTCAAGCTCAGCAAGACGCTTCGCAAGGCGCCGCCCGTCATCGCGTCGGAGCTTGCCGGAGCGCTGAACGCCGAGCCGGCGGCAAAAGAAAACTTTGACCGGGTGGAAGCCGTCAACGGCTACCTCAATTTCTTCGTGTCGCAGAGCGCCATGATCCGGACGCTCCTTGCCGTAAGCGGGGACGAGAATTTCGGTTCAAGCGACGTCGGACACGGCAAGACGGTGGTCATCGACTATTCCTCGCCCAACATTGCCAAGCCCTTTCACATCGGGCATCTGCGCTCGACGGTCATCGGGCAGTCCATCAAGAACATCCATAAATTCTGCGGCTACACCTGCGTCGGCGTCAATCATCTCGGCGACTGGGGCACGCAGTTCGGCAAGCTCATCGTCGCCTACCGCAGATGGGGCGACCGCGAGGATATCGAGCAGCGCGGCATCAAGGCACTGACCGAGATCTACGTGAAATTCCACGAGGAAGCCGAAAAGGATGCGGCGCTCGAAGAAGAGGCGCGGGAAGCCTTTGCCGCCATGGAACGCGGCGATGAGGAAAGCATCGCGCTGTGGAAGTGGTTCGTGCAGATCAGCATTGCCGAATTCAAGAAGGTGTACGAGCTCATCGGCGCCGACTTTGAATCGTGGAACGGCGAAAGCTTTTATTATGACAAGACCGACGCCGTCGTGGAAACGCTCAAAGCGAAAAATATGCTGAAATTCGACGACGGCGCGTATATCGTGCCGCTCGACGAGTACGATATGCCGCCGTGCCTGGTGCTCAAAAGCGACGGCTCGACCATCTACGCCACGCGCGATATCGCGGCGGCGTTCTACCGCAAGAAGACCTATGATTTCGATAAGTGTATCTACGTCACCTCTGCCGGGCAAAGCCTGCATTTCGCGCAGTTCTTCAAGGTCATCGGACTGATGGGCGAAGAGTGGGCGAAGGACCTTGTACACGTCCCGTTCGGCACGGTCAGCATCGACGGCGCCAAGCTTGCCACCCGTACCGGCAACGTCATACTGCTCGATGATCTCTTCCGTGAGGCGACCGCCAAGACGCTTGCCGTCATCAACGAAAAGAATCCCGGGCTGGAAAACAAAGAAGAAGTGGCGTCCGCCGTCGGTGTCGGTGCGGTCATCTTCCATGACCTGTCCAACAACCGCATCAAGGATATCAACTTTATCTGGGATGAGGTGCTCAACTTCGACGGCAACACGGGACCTTACGTGCAGTACACCTATGCGCGCTGTTCGGGCATCCTCGAAAAGGCGGGCGGCGTCGGAACGACCGACCTTGCGCTGACGGAGGACGCCGAGATCAACATTCTGAAAACGCTTTCGCTGTTCCCCGAAAAGGTGGAGCAGGCACGCAAGGAGCTCGAGCCGTCTGTCATTTCGCGGTATCTGCTCGACGTCTGCCAGGAGTTCAACCGCTTCTACCATGACTGTCCGGTGCTCAAAGCGGCGGACGAGACGGCAAGAAACACGCGGCTCACCCTTGTCAGAGCCACGGCGAACGTGCTGAAAAACGGGCTTAACCTGATCGGACTGAAACAACCCAAAAATATATAATTTTCAATAGAATCCAACAGAAACAGAAAGAATAAGGAGCCGGAATTATGTCAGGACATTCCAAATGGAACAACATCAAGCACAAGAAGGAAAAGACCGACCGCCTGCGTGCCAAGGTCTTCACCAAGATCGGCAAGGAGATCGCCATGGCGATGCGCGACGGCGGTCCCGATCCCGTATCCAACAGCAAGCTCAAAGACCTCATTGCCAAGGCGAAAGCCAACAACGTCCCCAACGACAACATCGACCGCACCATCAAAAAAGCGTCCGGTGCCGACGGTGCCGTCAACTACGAGGTCATCAACTATGAGGGCTACGGACCGAGCGGCGTCGCCGTCATCGTCGAGACGACCACCGATAACCGCAACCGCACCGGTGCCGACGTGCGCCACTACTTTGACAAGTACGGCGGCAATCTCGGACAGACGGGCTGCGTCTCGTATATGTTCGAGGACAAGGGACTCATCGAGATCGACGGAGAGGACATCGACGAGGAAGCCATCATGGAGGACGCTCTCGAAGCGGGCGCCGAGGACATCCGGGAAGAGGACGGCGTGTACGAGATCACTACGGCGCCGAACGATCTGGATGCCGTCATGAACGCGTTAAGCGAAAAGGGATATAAGTTCCTTTCCTGCGAGCAGAGCAAGATCCCGTCCACCTACGTGACGCTGACGGGCGAGGAAGACCTCAAAAACATGAACAAGCTGCTCGAAATGTTCGACGATAACGACGACGTGACCAACGTCTGGCATAACTGGGAAAACGAGGGCGAAGGCGAGGACGACTGACGATCTTCTCTTTCCCTCCCGCGGCGAAACGGACGTCCCGGAGGGGGAGACGCCTATATTTGCAGACAGAAAAGAGGGTTGACCCATGGAGGAAAAGATCATCGGCCTGCTTGCCAAGCAGTTCCGCGTAGAGGAATCGACCATAGAGTTAAGCACCAACATCGTGGAGGATCTGGGTGCCGATTCGCTGGAAATCGTGGATATGCTGATGGCGATCGAAGAGAATTTCGGTGTAACGGTCTCGGACGAGGAAGCGCTGACGCTCAAAACCGTCGGAGACGTTGTGGAATTTCTCGAAAAAAGAGCATAACCGTCTGCCGACGGCGGACGTACAAACGGGGAACAGCAGACGGCGGCGCCGGAGGCGTTCCCCGCTTTTTGAAGCAACAGACGAAAATCGGAAAGGAAGCATAACATGAAAAACGTGTATATCGCCTGCGATCATGCGGCACTCGACTTAAAAAAGGAGCTTATCGCCTTTATCGGCACGCTCGGTTTTTCCGTGACCGATCTCGGACCGGATACGGCAGACAGCGTCGATTACCCGGAGTACGCGGGGAAAGTCGCAAAAGCGGTGCAGGCGGACAAAAACGCGCTCGGTGTGCTCATCTGCGGAACGGGCATCGGGATGTCGCTCGCCGCGAATAAGTACAGAGGCATCCGCGCGGCGGCTGTCAGCGAGGTGTTCAGCGCCCGGATGTCCCGTGTGCACAATAACGCCAATATCGTCTGCATCGGTGCGCGTGTCATCGGCTCGGAGACCGCCAAAATGATCGTGGAAGCCTTTCTGACGGCGGAATTTGAGGCAGGCGGCCGCCACGAGCGCCGCGTTGCCATGATCGACGCCATCCATGAATAACACACCTTTCTCCCGTCCGCTCATCTTGTCGCCGGCAGGCTCGCCGGAAGCGCTGTATGCCGCTCTCGACAACGGAGCGGACGAAATTTATTTCGGTCTGCCGTCCTTCAATGCCCGTATCCATGCGCGCAATTTCACCAAGGAAGAGGCGCGGGAGGCGTTTCGGACGTGCCGTCTGCGCGGCGTAAAGACCAACGTCACGCTCAATACGCTTGTCACCGACCGCGAGATGGGCGACTGCGTCCGCGCCGCTTATGAGGCGCTGTGCGACGGGGCGGACGCCTTTATCGTGCAGGATATGGGGCTCGCCGCCGTCTTGAAAAAGGCGATCCCGGGCATCGTGCTTCACGCCAGCACCCAATGCGCCTGCCATAGCGTGAGCGGGGCGGAAATGCTGGCGGAGGCTGGCTTTTCGCGCGTCGTGCTCGCCCGCGAGCTCGGTGAAGAAGAGATACGGGAAATCACACGACTCGGCATGGAAACGGAAATTTTCGTCCACGGCGCTCTGTGCGTCTGCCACTCGGGCATGTGCCTCATGAGCTCTGTCATCGGCAAACGGAGCGGCAACCGCGGTCTGTGCGCCCAGCCCTGCCGCCTGCCGTGTGCGGTGGGGGAAAAGGGGGCGGTGCGCGACCGGCACGCATTGAGCTTGAAGGACATGAGCCTTGCGTATCACGTTCCGTCGCTTCTTTCTCTCGGCGTGACGTCGCTCAAAATCGAGGGCAGAATGAAGGCCTCCGCCTATGTGGCGCAGGTGACGCGCACGTGGAAAACGCTCGTATGCGAGGGGCGAAACGCCACGGCGGAGGAATACCGGGAGCTGGAAAAGCAGTTTTCGCGAAGCGGCTTCACCGATGCGTATTTTACCGGGGAATACCGCACCGATAACCGTGCCATGTACGGCGTGCGCACCGAAAAGGATAAGGAAGACAGCCGCGAAAGCAGGGCGGCGGGCGACGTGAGCCGCTACGCTGTTAAGCGCTCGCTTACCGTAGAGGGCGACTTTGCCGTCGGGGAAAAGCCGACGCTTGTGGTTTCGGACGGCGTAACGAGCGTTACCGTTGCGGGCGACAAGCCGCTCGAACGGGCAAAGGCGAGCCCTTTGACGGAAGGCGATATCGCCGGGGCACTCGGCAAATTCGGCGGCACACCATTTTCGTGCGCCGGTATACAAATACATCTGACGGGCGAGGGCTTTGCCGCCCGCTCCGAACTCAATGCTCTGCGCCGAAAAGCGGTATCCGCCATGACAGAGGCACTTCTCACATGGGAGCACGTGACGTTTGACGAGACGGCGCTCACACTTCCGCAAAACGCGCCGACGGACGAAAAATCCGTCCCGCCGCGCGTGCGGCTGTTTCCGTACAGCGTCGGAACGGCGGAGGAAATGTTAAAAAAGACCGCGGGTATGCAGGTGGAAGCGATATGCGTGCCGCTGTCGTATTTCGGTACACCGGTACACGAACTTGTGACGTTCGCCGCGGAGCGCGGTCTGCCGCTTGCCGTCAGACTGCCGCGCGTGGTCTTTTCTTCGGAAAAAGCGGCGGCGGTCGCTCTGCTCAAACGCGCCGCTCAGGCAGGTGCCGTCGCGGTGGTGGCGGATAATATCGGGCATCCGGCGCTTATCCGGGAGGCGGGACTCGCCGTATGGGGCGGTGCGGGGCTCAACGTGTTCAACTCGTTTGCCGTGCGGTATTTTGCGGAGGCGGGCGTCAAAAACGTCACGCTTTCGCCCGAGCTTCTGACGGCACAGATGCGCGATATCCGAAAAGAAAGCGGCGTGACGACCGCCGTTGTCGGTGAAGGAAATCCGGTGCTGATGGTGCTGGAAAGCTGTGTCGTCAAAGCGCAGGGCGCCTGCCGCAAAACGGCGGACGGCGGCATCTGTGCGTATCTTACCGACCGCACCGGAGCGCGTTTTCCCATCCGGAGCGAGCACCGTCTGAACGGCACCGGATACCCCTGCCGCAATCTTGTATTGAACAGTATACCGGTACACTTAATCAGCAAACCGGAGGAGATCGCCAAAACGCACGCGGACGTCGTGTGCATTTATGAAACCGTCGAAATACGGTAGAGGAGGCGCGGCGCATGAAGATCGGAACAAAAGAGCTTACAAGCGGTCTGTTTCTCGCACCCATGGCGGGCGTGACGGATGCGGCGTTCCGCAGGCTCTGCCGCGCACGCGGTGCGGATGCCGTCGTTACCGAAATGATCTCGTCGCGTGCCATCTGCTTCGGCGACAGACGCACCAAACGCCTTGCGGCACTTGCAGAGGATGAGCGCCCGGCGCTCATCCAATTGTTCGGCAATCAGCCGGAGCAGATGGCGAAGGCGGCGCTTGCCCTGCTTGATCTCAAACCCGACGGCATCGACCTTAACATGGGCTGTCCCGCTCCCAAGATCGTATCCAACGGCGACGGGAGCGCCCTCATGAAGGAGCCGCAGAGGGTGTATGATATCGTAAAAGCGGTGGCGGAAGCGATGAAACCGTTTGGTATACCGGTATCTGTAAAAATGCGTGCCGGATGGGACGCGGCATCCGTCAACGCGGTGCCGATCGCAGAGCTTTGCGAAAAGGCGGGGGCGGCGATGCTGACGGTGCACGGGCGCACACGCGAGCAGATGTATGCGCCGAGCGCGGATCGCGGCATTATCCGGGACGTCAAGAAGGCGGTGTCCATCCCCGTTATCGGCAACGGCGACGTCACGGACGCCGAAAGCGCGGCGCGGATGCTTGAAGAGACCGGCTGTGACGGGCTGATGATCGGCAGAGGCGCACTCGGCAACCCGTACGTTTTTTCGGAGATCGCGGCGTATCTTGTCGGAAAGCCTTATACAAAACCGAGCGCCGGGCAGATGCTTTCTGACATACAGCGGCATATGACCGATCTGTGCGCGCTCAAAGGGGAAGAGGTCGGGCATCTGGAAGCGCGCAAGCATCTGGCGTGGTATCTGCGAGGCGTGCGCGGTGCGGCGGCGTATCGGGATGCCATCAACCGCGCGGCATCGTGGGAAGAGGAATTTGCCATTGTCCGTACGGCACTGCTTTGCCATCAGAATATATCCGAAACGGAATCATAACGGATATAAAATGGATATACGACAGATATAAATTGATCGACAAAAAAACGACAACTTTCAAGTTGTCGTTTTTTTATGTTCTTCTTCTTTGTATTCATGCCCGGTAATCAGATAGTCGATGGAAACGTGAAAATAGTCGGAAAGTCGTTTGAGCATCTGCACGTCGGGGCTCCGCTTCCCGTTTTCGTAATAGGACAGGGCTTCCCGACTGATGTTCAGATCCAAAGCCACTTTCAACTGACTGAAATGCTGCTTGTTTCTTATTCTTTTTAGCCCGATCAGACCGTTTTCTTCTCTTTTTTCCATGTTCACCTCGAAATTCTCTCAAAACCTCTTGACTTTATTGTAACAAACTGTTACAATAAATATGTAACATTTTGTTACATATTGCCTTTATGAAAAGGTGACAATTTATGGATAGACAAGAAAACAGGAAAGCCATTTCAAAAGAAGCGAACCAAGCGGAAAAAGGTACTTTGCGGAGAAAGAAGAAATGTTCCGCGATCCTTACGGCAGCCATTCCGGTATTTGTCGTGTTGTCGTTCCTTCTCTGCGCTGTGTCCTGCACAACCGATATGGTTTCCGCCTCGCTGTCGGCGGAAAACGGATCGGAAAACTCATCTTCCGCACCGATAACTGACGTAAGCGATGCATTTTCCGGGCCTCTGCCGTTTTCCGTCAGCGGCAGTATGCGAAAGGACGTTACGGATTTTCCCACTTTGGAGATTTCCTTTGAAAACCTTACGGATACCGATATCTTGGCCGTTCGGTTCTATTGGATTCCGTATGATGAAAATCACGATCCCGTCGATTCCCTTTATGTCAGCAACCGGATCGATTTTGCCGACACCGTTGCGGCGCATGCCTCTCAGAATATCAGTGAACAGCAGTTGAAAGAGACTGTCAAATCCGGCACGCTTTACGTATACGGCGTTTATTTTGACGACAGAACCATATGGGGAAACCCAAAGGCCTCGGTTTCCGATATAAAAGAATATGCTTATAAAATTGAAGTAGAATAAGGAGGTGCGTTATGAAAAAAAGTGTATGGCCGTTGATCGTGACGCTTTTTATATTAATTGTTGCAATTTATCTGGTCGTTTGTCTTGACGGAGACGTTTCCGACATATCCGGGGAGTCGGGCAGATCGGCGTTCCTGTTGCTGCGGCACTGTTCTGTTTCTTTTTTATGATCATCAGCGGCTTTATCCAGAGAAAGATAAATAAAGCGAACGCTGCTTCAAAGAAAAATACTTGGTCTCTCCTTTGCATAACAAAAAATCGAGCCTTACGGCTCGATTTTTTGTTATATAAACGGCGCTATCATGCGGATTTTCTTTTCTGACGGATATTTTTTCTCCTTGCCCAAATTGATGGATTATAAGCAGATGACGGTTTTCCCTCTTTTTTGAGCTATTTTTTGATACCGGGCCGCACCGCCAACCGGATATCGCACATATGTAATTACAAAATCGCTTCGGCAAAGCATCCATAGGTTTCTTTTATCAATCGCGTAACGGGGTGGTACGGCTTCCAAACCGTCCGGATAAAGGGTATTGGGAAACTCGCTTTTTTCGGAACAAGTATTTTGTGTCGGGAAATAGGCTAAAACAACAGCATACGAAATATGGGGATACTCCGATTTCACTTGCTTCAGAACGCTCTTTGCCAAAGCGTCAAAATTCCCTTGATTGCCGACATAAAACGTGTCGACGTTTTCGTTATTTATCAACTTGATAACTGCGTTTTTTAATTCTTCCCTCAATTCTTGCGGACAGTCCCGATGACCAAAAAAAGTACAAACCATCATTTTCCCCCTATATGGGGATTATATCCCCTTAATAAATATGATTATAACCCCCATAATGATATTTGTCAAGGAGGGGGAAACATGATCGTATATGATAATTTGTGGAAAACCATGAAGAAGAAGGGCATATCAACTTATTTTTTGCGTGAAAAGGCCGGTATTGACAGTAAAACCGTGAGAAGGTTAAAAGCAAACGAAAATATAGAAACCAAAACGCTCGACAAATTATGTGCGGCGTTGTCCTGCTCGCTGAATGATATTGCCGAATATAAGGAATAATATTTGTTTGTTGCTTGTGTTTGTTCTGTGCTTGTCCGGCACGCGAAAGAATATCACGACGAGCCCGCCTTGTCTGGCGGGCTCGTCGCAAAAAAGTATGAAAACTTTATAAGTCATCAGCGTCCTGAACGGGGCGCCCGGTACTGTCTCCCTCTGCCGGATTCCCGGTATAACTGCCCTGCGGATCGGTCGCGACGCTCGTCATGTCGGTAAGACCGCGTACGGCCTCCGCGGGAGCCGGATCATCGAGAATATGCAGAAAAAACCGCTCTTTTCGCGTCTTGTAGGTGTACGAACGCGGCGGATTTTTGGGTTTCATAAACGCAACACTCCTTTTCTTTGTTTAGTATATGCCGCGCATCCCGCACCAACCGCGGAAAATCTTTCTTGTGAAAAATCCACAGAAAGCACCTTCTTTTTTCATGAAATATTTACGAAAGCCTGACTTTTTTCTGCCGGACACGGCTTGACTTCCGCGACGGAATCGTTTATAATATGACTAATAATATTTTTTCGTAAAAAGGAGAATCGTCATGGCTTATTATTTTCCCGAGCCGGCACATACGTTCAGTGAATATCTGCTTGTTCCCGGATATACGTCGGAGGACTGCGTTCCGTCCAACGTCACGCTGTCCACGCCTCTCGTCAAATTCCGCAAAGGGGAAGAATCCGCCATCCGCATGAACATCCCGCTCGTTTCCGCCATTATGCAGTCGGTTTCCAATGATACCATGGCGATCGCACTTGCCAAAGAAGGCGGCATTTCTTTTATCTACGGCTCGCAGTCCGTTGAGGACGAGGCCGCTATGGTCGCCCGCGTCAAGAACTACAAGGCGGGCTTTGTGGTGAGCGACTCCAATGTCACGCCGTCGAGCACCCTTGCCGAGGTGGTGGCGCTCGTCGAAAAGACGGGGCACAGCACCCTTGCCGTGACTCACGACGGCACGCCGAACGGAAAACTGCTCGGCATCGTGACGGGGCGCGATTACCGTGTCAGCCGTATGTCGCAGGACGAAAAAGTGGAAACCTTCATGACGCCGTTCGACAAGCTGATCACGGCGCCCGAGGGCACGACGCTCAAAGAGGCAAACGACATCATCTGGGATCATAAGCTCAACTCCCTGCCCATCGTCAAGGCGGACGGGACGCTGTTGTATCTCGTTTTCCGCAAGGACTACGCCGATCACAAGGAAAATCCCGGTGAACTGCTCGACGGGCAGAAACGCTACATCGTCGGCGCCGGTATCAACACGCTCGATTATGAGAAGCGTGTCCCGGCTCTGGTGGAGGCGGGCGCTGACGTGCTGTGTATCGACTCGTCGGAGGGCTATTCCTGCTGGCAGGCAAAGACGCTGAAATTCATCCGCGACACCTACGGCGACAGCGTCAAGGTAGGAGCCGGCAACGTAGTGGATCGCGAAGGATTCCTGTTCCTTGCCAAGGCGGGTGCCGATTTTGTCAAGGTCGGCATCGGCGGCGGTTCCATCTGCATCACGCGTGAGCAGAAGGGTATCGGCCGCGGACAGGCGACGGCGCTGATCGATGTGGTGAGCGCACGCGACGAGTATTACAAAGAAACCGGTATATACGTTCCGGTCTGCTCCGACGGCGGTATCGTGCATGATTATCACATGACGCTGGCGCTTGCGATGGGAGCGGATTTCCTCATGCTGGGACGGTATTTTGCGCGGTTTGATGAAAGCCCGACATCCAAGCTCAACATCAACGGCACCTACGTGAAGGAATACTGGGGCGAAGGCTCCAACCGTGCGCGCAACTGGCAGCGGTACGATCTGGGCGGCAAGGCGAAGCTCTCGTTTGAAGAGGGTGTGGATTCGTACGTCACCTATGCCGGCAGTTTACATGACAACGTTGCCAAGAGCCTTTACAAGGTCAAGTCCACCATGTGCAACTGCGGCGTGACCAATCTTGCCGATCTCAAAGAGAAAGCCAAGATCACGCTGGTTTCCGCGACCAGCATTGTCGAGGGCGGCTTCCACGACGTCATGCTGAAAAAGTAAATCAAAAATCGTTGTGCGGCCGGGCTCTTGCCCGGCGGCACAACTCCTATTCCCGAGCCTACGGCTCGGGGGGAAGCGATTCAACTTTTTCGTGTTGACGAAAAAGTTGCAAAAAGGCAACTTGGGGGCCCGCCCCCAAGTCCCCCGACGCCGCAAATGCCGACTGCGCGCGGGGCGCTCCGTCGGGAGATTTGCGGCGGTGCGAGCAATTGCCGCAGTATCCCCGATTATGCCATACCAAAAACCGAGCCTTACGGCTCGGTTATGTTTTTATTGTGCTAACGGCAGGGTACTTCCGGAAACTCATGCTTTGCGAAAAAGGATGATGCAGGTTAAATACGTCCCTATTTGGCTCTGTGCCTCTGTCCAACGCGGGCGAGCTTGGCTGGAATTTTTGAGAACTCTGCGCGCGGAATAGGGACGAAGAGCCGGAAAGGGACGTATCTCGCCGAGCCCTTCCCTTTGTACATATCATGAGTATCCGCCGCTACGCTGTTGTTTGTGCTATGGAACTTATCCGTGCCGCATGGTTGGGAGTATCTGCGAATCTGTGTCGGAGCCGCCGTAATAACGGCTTGATCCGCCGCAAATCTCCCGACGGAGCGCCCCGCGCGCAGTCGGCATTTGCGGCGTAAGGGGGTCCGGGGTTACTCCCCGGCAATCTTTTTTGCCCTACTTTTTTCTCTTGCGAGAAAAAAGTAGGTTCCTTTCTTTTCTTTTGTAAGAAAAAAAGAAGTTTCTTTTCTTTCTTTTGCAAGAAAAAGGCGTTTCTTTCTCTTGTGAGAAAAAAGGAGTTTCGTTTCCCCTGCGCCGCAACGCGGCGGAAACAGACGTCCCCCGCCGGGCTCCGGCGGGGGATGTTCATGCAACGTGCCGTGTCGGCGTATGCAGAGAGAAACTCTATTCCTTCTCAAAAATCTCCTCAAAAGTTACGTTTAAGATTTCTTTGATGAGTAAAATTTCATCCGGGTACAGATGCCGTTGACCGACCTCGATTTTGGCAACGGCACTGCGGGTGATGTCACAGCCATTGATCTGTAACCGCGCGGCAAGCTCCTCCTGCGTCAGATCCGCTCTTTCCCGCAAACGTCGAACGTTGCCGCCGATTCTCTTCTCCACCTCTGCATTCATAATAAAGCCACCTTTTTGCACCTATTTAAGAACAAAACTCTTGACTTTATTATAGACATATGTTATACTTGATTTGCACCCATATAGGTGCAAATCAAAAAAAGGAGGCAACAATTATGAGCAAAAGCCCCAAAGACTGGCTGACAACCTTGCTGTTGTGCATTTTTGTCGGTGGGATCGGCATTCATCGCTTCTATGTCGGAAAAACCGGGACAGGCATTCTGTGGCTGTTGACATTGGGATGCTGTGGTATCGGAACGCTGATTGATCTCATCCAGATCGTTTGCGGCAATTTCACCGATGCCGACGGCAACGTCATTGCTCGCTGACGAAAAAAATAAGAGGAACGTAAAACGTTCCTCTTATTTTTTACATTATCGACATGCTGCGCGGCACGCTTGCGGCACGCGCTTATGGTTTTGCGACGCGCCCGCCGTCGTTTTGGCGGGCGTGTCCCCCGATCGCGGGATACTGCGGCAGTTGTTTCCGCTCGCTCACACTCGCGGTATGCCCCGCGCACGCGGCGCGGATAGGGTGAAGCGGCACGCTTCCGGCACGCTGCTCAAAGCGAGTCAAAGTATTCTTTCACAACAGCCCTCTCGTCAAACGGGTACTTGACACCCTTGATCTCCTCGTAGTCCTGCTGTCCCTTGCCGCAGAGCAGAACGATATCCCCCGGCTCCGCCTGCTTCAACGCATAGAATATCGCTTCCCGGCGATCCTTGACGACCGCGTATTTGCCGTCCGTCTTGCTGATGCCGACCAAAATATCCGCCAGAATGTCATCCAGTTCCTCGTCGCGCGGATTATCCGACGTGATAACGGAAAGATCGGCATATTTGCCGGAAATCTCGCCCATATCATACCGACGCAGACGCGAACGGTTGCCGCCGCACCCGAAAACACATATGATCCGCTTGGGCTCGTAGGCTCTCAACGCCTTGAACAGACTCTCCATGCTCAACGCGTTGTGTGCGTAGTCGATGATGACCGGCACCCGGCAGAGTGCGTGATGAACCGGTTCCGTGCGCCCGATGACCTTCACGCCGTTCAGCGCCCGTATCGCTTTTTCGGCGTCAACGCCCATCGAAAGCGTCACCGCAAGCGCACCCAGCGCATTGTACACCGAAAACCTGCCCGGTACCGGCACGTTGACGCGCCGTTCGACGCCGTCGGACGTGCGCACGGTGAACTCCGTCTTCATGTCGGAATCCATGTAAAACCGCTCGTCAAAGCCGAAATACGGCACGGCGGTGTCCTCGCAGGAATACAAGAGATACGACACCTTTCCGGCATCCAGAATATCGGTGACGTACTGCCGGCAGTCGCTTTCCGCATTGATGACGGCGCGGCGGCACATGGTGAACAGCGACCCTTTCCAGTAACGGTATTCTTCCAGACTTTCATGCTCGCCGGCACCGATGTGGTCAGCGGAGAAATTGGTGAACACCGCCGTATCGAAGATCAGTCCGTGTACGCGGGACATTTTGAGCGCCTGCGAAGAGACCTCCATGACGCAGTGCGTCACGCCGCATGCGACCATGTCGGCAAACATACGGTGCAGTTCCAGACTTTCCGGGGTGGAATTGTCGATAAATTCGTATTTCCCGGCATAGTAGGTGCCGGTCGTGCCGATGAGACCGCAGGAAAAACCGGAGCCGTTCAGAATATCGGCGATCATGAACGAGGTGCTGGTCTTGCCCTTGGTGCCGGTAAGCCCGATAAGCTTCAGCTTTTCGGCGGGATGGTCATAATACTCCGCCGCAAGGCTCGCGAGCGTTGCCCGCGCGTCCTTGACGAGCACAAAGCAGAGGTCGGGATGCGTGTCCGCATTTTTTTCGTAAGCGTCCTCGCTTTCGCAGATGACGACGGCGGCGCCCTTTTCGACGGCACCCGGTATGTATGCGTGACCGTCCGTCACGGCACCGCGCATGGCGACAAAGATAAAATCCTTTTCCACCCGCCGTGAATCGCAGGCGATCCCGGCGATCTCTTTTCCCGATACCGCGTCGACGCCTTTCAGTCGGAGAATCCCGTCCTTTAAGGAAGAAATAAGACAGACACTGTTTTTCATGGTCGGAACACCTCACTGTCAAGTGGGATGACACCGTCGAAAACCGTTTCCGTCGGCGCTGTCATCCATATATCATTATTTTTTTCATTCCATTCGATATGCGTCACGCCGCCGATCTGACGCACGTCCGCCGAGCGGGCACACCGCCCCGTCAGTACGCCGCCGACTACGCACGCCGCGCATCCCGTCGCACAGGCGAGCGTTTCGCCCGTCCCGCGTTCCCACGTGCGCAGGTTTAACGTATGGCGATCCGTCACCTCGCAGAATTCCGCGTTGACGCGGTGCGGGAAAACGGCGTGATGCTCCATGAGCGGACCGTATACGGCGAGATCGAATTTATCCACACCGTCTACAAAGGTGACGCAGTGCGGATTACCGAGAGAAAGCGCCGTGATCCGCACGGACAGGTCTCCGAGCGTGACGGGCTCGTCGATACAGCGCTCCTTTCCGCACAGCACCGGCACCTTCCCGGCATCCAGAACGGGTGCGCCGATGGCGGCGGTGACGTTGACCGTCCTGCCGTCCTTTACGTCGAGAAAAATACGCTTGATGCCGCCGAGTGTTTCGACGGTAAACTCCGTTTTGGTCGTGAAGCCTTTATCGTAGACGAATTTTCCGACACTGCGCACGCCGTTGCCGCACATTTCGGCTTCCGTACCGTCGGGATCGAAGACGCGCATCTTGAAATCGGCGACGTCGGACGGGCAGACGAGGATCATACCGTCGCCGCCGACGCCGTAGTGGCGGTCGGAAAGCCGGCGTGCCAGCTCGTTGAGATTGCCGAGCGGCTGTGTGATGGTCTCGATGTAGACGTAGTCATTGCCGTATGCCTGCATTTTGGTGAAATGCAGCTGCATGAACGCCACGTCAGTTTTCTCCCAACACCGAGGCGAGATCCTTTATGATGTCCTCCGCCGGCTCTATGCCGACCGAAAGCCGGAGCAGTCTGTCGGTGATGCCGAGGCGGTTGCGGACGTCCTCCGGGACGGAGGCGTGCGTCTGCGTCATGGGATAGGTGATGAGCGTCATGGTGCCGCCGAGGCTCTCGGCGAACAGGATCATATCGTAACCGGTCAGCGCCTTTTCCACAAGGCTCTTGTCTTTGAGGGTGAAGGAGATCATACCGCCGAAGCCGGTCGTCTGCCGCATGGTGATCTCATGGGAGGGATGCTCCGGAAGCCCGACAAAGTAGACCTTATCGACGTTTTTGTTGTTCTTTAAGTAATCCGCCACGCGGACGGCGTTTTCTTCGTGGCGCTTCATGCGAAGTCCGAGCGTCTTGATGCCGCGTGAAACGAGAAAGCAGTCGAACGGCGACAGTCCCGATCCGTGCGTGTTCTGCGCGAGCTTTATACCGGAGGCCGTCTCATCGTCGTTGACGACGACAAAGCCAGCCATGGTATCGTGATGTCCGGCAAGAAATTTGGTGCCGCTGTGAACGACGATATCGGCGCCGAGCGGGATGGGACGCTGAAAATACGGGGTGAGGAACGTGTTGTCGATGACGCACCGTGCGCCGCAGGCGTGCGCGATGCGGGAAAGAGCGGCGATGTCCGCCACCTTCATCATGGGGTTTGTCGGCGTCTCGGCGTAGATCATGCGGGTATTCTCGCGCACAAGGGCTCCGACGAGCGCCGTGTCGCCGATATCGGCGTAATCAAATTCGATACCGTAGTTTTTGTAATAGCTTTCCACCAGCCGATAGGTGCCGCCGTAAATATCATCCGAAATGATAACGTGATCGCCGGCTTTTAACAGTGAGAAAACGGCGTTGACCGCCGCGAGTCCTGTGGAAAAAGCAAAGCCCTGCGTACCGCCTTCGAGAAGGGCGACGGTGCGCTCCAGCTCATGGCGGGTGGGGTTTGCCGTGCGGGAATAGGAATAGCGGATATCCGAGCCGAGAGCGGGATTCCGATAGGTAGACGTCTGATAGATCGGGAAGCTGACGGCGCCGGTCAGCGGATCGCATCCGCCGCAGCCGTGAACGAGTTGCGTTTCAAAAGTAAAATTCCCGCCGTGGTTGCTGCTTGTCATGGTAAAGCATCCTTTCCGAAAAAACACGATCCGATACTCTGATGTCATTATACCCAAAATCCGTTTTTTGTCAAGGAATCCGCGGCTTATCCCATGAGGGAAACGCCGCATTTGTCGTGCTTTTTTCTTATGCGGATGCCGTCTTTTCTTTATGAACGTCCCGACGTTTTCACGACCGCGAGCGACCGTATGCCCTCGTTCAGCGTCTGCACGAAGGTGTCGATCTGTTCGGGGGTGTTCTCTTGCGAAAAGCTGACGCGAAGCGTGCTGTCCGCAAGGGCGTCCGACAGCCCGAAGGCGGTGAGCACCCGGTTATCGGCGTGCTTTGACGAACAGGCGGAGCCTGCCGACACGCAGATACCGCGCTCGGACAGAAACCGGAGCATGATCTCACTGCGTATGCCGGGGACGGCTATGCTCATTATATGCGGTGCAAAGCGTCCCGGACAATCCGAAAGGGAATGGACGCGCACCGCCGGATTGCCTGCAAGCTGTTCGCACAGACGGGCTTTCAAAGCGGAAAAGTGAGCCATACGCTCATCATAACGCGCCATGGCGTCCTCTGCCGCCGCGGCGAAGGCGCCGATGTTCGGCAGAGCCTCGGTGCCGCTCCGCAAGCCGCCCTCCTGCCCGCCGCCGACGATGAGCGCCGGGATACGCACGCCTTTTTTGATAAACAGCGCCCCGATGCCCTTGGGGGCATGGATCTTGTGACCGCTGATACTGATGAGATCGGCGTCGAACGAGGCAAGATCGCGCACCTTGGTGAACGCCTGCACGGCGTCGGTGTGGAAATAACAGTCGGGCGCATTTTCCTTTGCGATACGCCGCAAAGAGGCAACATCGTACAGAGCGCCTGTTTCGTTGTTGACCGTCATGCAGGAAACGAGGAAGGTATCCGGCGTGATGGCACGGCGGGCATAGTCAAGATCAAGTACACCGTCCTTTGTGGGGATGCGGCAGACGGTACAGCCCGCCTTTTCAAGCTCTTTCGCCGCGTTTTCGACGGCAGGGTGCTCGGAGTCCGACAGCACGAGGCGTCTGCCGTGCCGCGCGAAGGTCTTTGCCGCGCCGAACAGCGCCATATTGTCCGCTTCCGTACCGCAGGAAGTGAAAACGAGCGTGCCGTCCGCCGGCGTATAGCCGAGGGAGGCAAGCAAAGTCTTCCGGGCGTTTTTCAAGTAGGTTTCCGCCTCAAAGCCGAAACGGTGCGCCGAAGACGGGTTGGCGTACAGCTCCGTCATAAGAAAAAGCGCCTCTTTCGCCGCACGTTCATTTGTACGCGTGGTAGCGGCGCTGTCTAAATATATGACGGACGGTGGGGTCGTCATGACAAAATTCTCCCTTTCTTTTCTCGTTTCTCGTTTCGTCTTTGCGGCACGGCGCAAAACAACGCTTGGGATCACCCAAGCGTTGTTTACGGGTACGGTTTATCCGATCGTCTCGGGAATGGGGATGAGGTTGGGCGCGTGGTGCGTCCGCTTGAATTCCAGAATGTAAGCGTTGCCGGAGGTGGCAAGCTTGACGACACGGTTGATGACGGCGGAAACCTCGGCACGGGTGATGGCGGTGTCGGGATAGAAGTAACGTCCGCCGATATACGGATCGATGCTGCCCTGCATGATGCACAAGCCGTACAGTGCGATGGCGTTGGCGTCGTCGGTATCTTCGTACGGCGTCAGGAACTGACTGCCGTCCGCTTTGAGCATGCCGGCAAGGATCTTGGCGACCTCGCGGCGGGTGATGGCTTCGTCGGGCTTGAAGGTCGTGCCGTAATCGGCGCGGTCGATGTAACCGAACAGAACGGCGGTGGCAAGATACTTGCCGTACCACTCGTCGGGATCGACGTCTTCAAAGAGCTTGGCATCGGTGTAGTACAGGTCGTCTGCCGAACTGATGGACACGACGAGTTTGAGAAATTCCGCACGCGTCACGTTGGCTTCCGGCAGGAACGTGCCGTCCGGATAACCGTTGATAACGCCCTGCGAAGCGAGCTCGGTCACGTCGGAATAGAACCAGTCGGCTTCCGTCACGTCGGAAAAGCTCGGGATAATGACCGGCTCTTCTTCGATCGGCTGCTCTTCGGTCTGCTCGGCAGGCTGTTCCTCGGTCTGTTCGGTCGGCTGTTCGGCCGTCGCTATGTCAAGCGTCTCGGTCGGCGGTGCTAAGATAACGAGCGGTTCTTCGTTCGTTCCCAAACCGCCGGAGGTAGCGCGCGGAGGTTTCTTTTTCTCATCCGGCTCTTCCTGCTTTTCCTCTGTTTTCTCTTCCTGTTTCTGTTCTTGTTTCTGTTCCTGCTGATTTTCGGTGCCGCTATCCCAAGGCAGGGATGAAGCGTCGATATCGACGGATTCGGCAAAAACAGCCGGAACAAGCGACAGGGCGATCAAAGCGGCACAAAAGAGCCGTGCCGAACGGGACAATGCGTTTTTCATTTTTTCTGTTCCTTCTTTCTCATGATCGATACGGGTAATTGCGACAACTTTCTGCTTATACTATAACACAAAAACTTCAAAAAAGCAAGAGGAAGTTATTTCTTCCGTTTTGTTTTTCGGGATTTATGCATTATAGCCAATTTTCGCAGTCCGGATTTATAAACAATGACAAAAAAAGGAAAGTTTTTCGGGCGGATTGACAAAAACCGTTTTTTTTGCTATACTGTATGTGGATATTCTTCGTAATAATTCGGCATTTTCGGAAAGGGCGGTGACGCCGTTGGCAAAGCTTATCCTCGTGACATCCTTCAAGGGCGGCGTCGGCAAAACGACCGTCTCCGCAAATCTTGCGGCATCCCTTGCCGGCAAAGGGCACACCGTCTGCGCCTGCGACTGCGATCTGGAATCGCGGTGCCTTGACATCGTCGCCGGGCTTACCGATCTGCCGTTATTCAACGTGGTGGACGTCATCAAAAAAACGTGCGAGCTCGACAAGGCGTTGGCCGTCGATCCCCGCCTGGACAAGCTGTCCTATATTCCCGCCCCCGCTTTCTTCCCGGAAGCGATCGAGCGCGAAACAACGGAAGAGCTGTTTTCCGAGGAAAACGTCGACGCGTTCGTCCGTACGCTTTCCGAACGCTTTGAATACGTCATCTTCGATCTGCCGGCACGTCCCGACCTGTTTTACAAACAGCTCGTCCGGTTTGCGGACGTCCTGCTCGTCGTCTCCTTACAGACGGCGGCGTCCTTACGGGCGGCGGAGAAGACCGCTATTGCCTTAAAGGAACTGCGTGCGGGGCTTACTTCCTTCGACGTGCGGCTCATCGTCAACGCCTTCCGTCCCAAGGACACCAAATGCGGCGACAACGTCGGTCTGTACGGGATCCTTACGCAGACCAAGCTCCCGCTTGCCGGCGTCATTCCGTATGACAGCGAGATGGCACGGGAAACGGAACGCGGCGTCCCGGCTTTTGCAAGCAAAAAAGTGCTTGCCTTTTCGGCGGCGATCGGGAATCTCGCCGACCGTGTCGAAGGACGGAGCGTGCGGCTGTTCAAAGGCGTGCGCACCGGCGTAAAAAACAAAGACCTTTATTGACCGTCATCATTCGCAATTATTCGCAATTATTCGCAATCATTCAAGAAAGGAAACGTGCCATGGAAATTGCCATTATCGCCTCTGACCGAAAAAAAGAGCTTATGTCGGAATTCTGCCTTGCCTACAAAGGCATTCTGGGAAAACACAATCTCTATGCGACGGAATCCACCGGAAAATACATTTCGGACGTGATCGGGCTGCACATTGAGTGCATGCTGCCCGGCGGAGGCGGTGGGTTGGAGCAGCTCACCTCGCGCATTTCCTTCAACGAGATAGACTTGGTACTGTTTTTCCGCGATCCGATGAACGCGCCGCACTATGACGAGGCGCAGTTGAATCTCCTGCGGTTATGCGACATGAACAACGTGCCGGTCGCCACCAACATTGCGACGGCGGAGGCGCTGATACTGGCGCTTGACCAGGGATCGCTCGACTGGCGCGAGCTCGTCAATCCCCGATACAACAAGCAGCGTGCCGCTGCACCCAAACCACGAGCGTAGCTCGCGACAACCGTGCCGCGAAGCGGCACAGGGAGAAACGTTTTACTTTTTTTCTCGCAAGAGAAAGAAAAGAAACTCCTTTTTTTCTTACAAAAGAAAAGAAAGGAACCTACTTTTTTCTCGCAAGAGAAAAAAGTAGGGCAAAAAAGATTGCCGGGGAGCAACCCCGGACCCCCCTTACGCCGCAAATGACGACTGCGCGCGGGGCGCTCCGTCGGGAGATTTGCGGCGGTGCGAGCATTTGCCGCGGTGTCACCATTTAGAGAGAACACAAAAACCGAGCCTTGCGGCTCGGTTATGTTTTTATTGTGCAAACGGCGGCGTAGTTCCGGAAACTGATGATTTGCGGAAAAGGATGGTGCTGGTTAAATACGTCCCGTAGCGTGCCGCTGCACCCCGGCAATCTTTTTTTGACTTCTTTTTTTCTTTTGTAAGAAAAAAAGAAGGTTCTTTTCTCCAAATCTGTTGCAAATCGAAAAAAACCGTGCTATACTGTACTGTACGGATTATTCAGAGAGGAGACGATCGCATGAAGCGCATACCTTTGAGCGATGCCGCGAAAACGGCGCTTCAACTGGCGTATCCGTCTATTATCGAATCCTTCTTCGTGGCCCTTGCGGGACTTGTCGACTCCTATATGGTCAGCGGACTCGGACCGGAAGCCGTGGCGGCCGTCGGACTGACGACACAGCCGAAATTTCTCGCTCTTTCCGTTTTTATAGCACTCAACGTCTCCATCTCCGCCCTTGTTGCCCGCCGTTTCGGCGAAAAACGAAAAAAAGACGCCAATGAGATATTAGTCACCGCTCTTGTCGCCGTCATTGTGTTGAGCCTTATTTTCAGCGTTTTGTTCGTGGTGTTCGGCTCGCCGATTTTGAAGCTCTGCGGCTCCAACGAGGATACCCACGGCATGGCGCTCTCGTATTATACCATCATCATCGGCGGCATGTTCTTCAACTGCCTGCAAATGGCGATCAATGCGGCTCTGCGCGGCATCGGCGATACCAAGATCACCATGCGTACCAACCTTACCGCCAATACCGTCAATATCATCTTCAACTATCTGCTCATCGGCGGACAGTTCGGTTTCCCGCGGCTCGGCGTCGTCGGCGCCGCCATCGCGACCGTGCTCGGCACCGTCGTTTCGTCCATGATGAGCCTCGCTTCCCTCATGAAAAACGAGAGATTTCTCAGCCTGCCCTATATTTTCCGTGAAAAGATACGCCCGACGCTTGCGTCCGTCAAAAATCTCATCCGCATCGGATACAGCGTGTTTCTCGAACAGATCTTACTGCGTGCCGGCTTTATGGCGACGGCGGTCATGGCGGCGGATCAGGGAACGGGACCGATGGCGGCGCATCAGGTGTGCATGAATATCCTCAGCCTGTCGTTCGCCTTCGGCGACGGTTTGCAGGCGGCGGCGGTTGCGCTCATCGGCAGAAGTCTCGGCGAGGGAAAGCCGCTTCTCGCAAAGGAATACGGGCAGGTGTGCCAGAAAATCGGCGGGATCTGCTCGGTGGTGCTGGCAGTTGCCTTCTTCTTCGGCGCAAAACCGTTGATGACGGTCTTTTTCCCGGCTGATCCTGACATTGTGAGCGTCGGCACGGGTCTTATGTATATGATTATTTTCATCGTGCTGTTTCAGATCCGGCAGGTCATTTACATGGGCTGTCTGCGCGGTGCGGGAGATACGCTGTATACCGCCGTGGCGGCGACCGTGTGCGTGACCGTTATCCGTACGGCGATCTCGTATCTTGCCTGCTATACGCTCGGCTACGGGATCATCGGCGTGTGGATGGGCGTCATGGGGGATCAGGTGGCGCGTTTTCTGTTTTCGACGCTGCGCTTCCGTGACGGAAAATGGATGAAGATACGCATTTAGCACACGGCGGAACCGAAAAAAAGAGGGAAAGGATATTCTTATGACCGAAACCGACTGCACCTACCGCGTTACTCTCAAAAAGAACGAGGACAAGCGCATCCGGGCGGGACACGCCTGGGTGTACGCAAACGAAGCGGATCGCATCGAGGGCAAAGGCAGAAACGGCGACCTCGCGGAGGTGTACGACCACGACGGAAACTTTTTGGGAAAAGGGTATATCAATCATCTTTCCAAAATTTTAGTGCGCGTCTTTATCCGCGACAAAGAGCAGACGGCGGACAGGGCGCTGTTTGCCGAACGCATCCGCCAAGCGGATGAATACCGCAGAAAACTCGGTTATACCGATTGCTACCGCATGGTGTTCGCCGAGGCGGACGACCTGCCGGCGCTCATCGTGGACAAATATCACGACCTGCTTTGCGTGCAGTTTCTGTCGCTCGGCATGGATAAACGCAAAGATCTCATCGTCGGGGTGCTTGCCGAACTGTTTTCGCCGCGCGGCATCTACGAGCGCAGTGACGCGGCGGTACGCGAAAAAGAGGGACTGCCGCTTGTCAAAGGCGTGCTGTACGGGCAGTTCGATCCGCGCGTCGTCATCGAGGAAAACGGGCTTCGCATGATCGCGGACCTCGAAAACGGGCAGAAGACCGGCTATTTTCTCGATCAGAAAGAGAATCGGTACGCCATCCGGCGCTACTGCCGGGACGCGGAGGTGCTCGACTGCTTCTGCAACGTCGGCGGGTTTTCGCTCAACGCCGCGGCGGCAGGGGCGAAATGCGTGACGGCGCTCGACATTTCCGAAAAGGCGCTTGCCGACGTGCGGGAGAATGCCGCTCTCAACGGCTTTTCCGACGTTGTCACGACGCGGTGCGGCGACGTGTTCGACGTTCTGCGGACGTACGTGCGGGAGGGAAAGCAGTTCGACGCGGTGGTGCTCGATCCGCCGGCGTTCTGCAAAACGGCGGACGACGTAAAGGACGCCTGCCGCGGATATAAGGACATCAACCGGCTCGGCATGAAGATCGTAAGACCGGGCGGGTTTCTCATCACGGCATCCTGCTCGCACTACATGACGCAGACGCTGTTTGAAAAAATGTTAAGGGACGCCTCCCGCGAAAGCGGTGTGCGTGTGCGTACCGTCGAGATCCGCACCCAGGCGCCCGACCACCCGGCGCTTATCGCCGCCGAGGAAACGACGTATCTGAAATGCTTTATCCTGCAAGTCCTCTGACGCGTCGTCAAAAGGCTTGACAGACGCCGGGAAACGTGCTATCATAAAGGCGGCGGACGCCGCAAAGAAAAGAAAGGAATGGAACGGTCATATCATGAACCATATTTACGTTCCCAAAGGGTATCACCCGCTTTTGGACGAATACGACACCCAGCGTGCCATCGCCTATATCAAGACCACCTTCCAGGAGGAATTTTCGTCGGCGCTCAATCTCAAACGCGTATCGGCACCGCTGTTCGTCACCGAGCAGTCGGGGCTCAACGACAATCTCAACGGCTACGAGCGTCCCGTTTCGTTTGACGTGCCTGCCATCGGCACGGAAGCGCAGGTGGTGCATTCGCTCGCCAAATGGAAGCGGCTCGCCCTCAAACGCTATCACTTTTCCGTCGGCAACGGCTTATACACCGATATGAACGCCATCCGCCGCGACGAAGACGAGCTCGACAACATCCACTCCATTTACGTGGATCAGTGGGACTGGGAAAAGATCATCACGGCGGACAACCGGACGCTCGATTATCTGAAACTCATCGTGCGTGCCATCGTGGACGCCATCTGCGATACGCAGGAGCGGCTGTACGTTCATTTTCCCCAGCTTCGCGCCACCATTTCGCGCGAGGTGGCTTTCATCACGTCGCAGGAGTTAGAGGACTTATATCCGTTTTTGGAGCCGTCCGAGCGGGAAAACACCTATGCCAAGGAGCATGGTACCGTCTGTATCATGCAGATCGGCGGGAAGCTGAAATCGGGCAAGCCCCATGGCGGCAGAGCGCCGGACTATGACGACTGGGCGCTCAACTGCGACATTATTTTGTGGAGCGACGTGCTGTCGCGCGGCGTAGAGATTTCTTCCATGGGCATTCGTGTGGATGCGGCGTCGTTAGCGGCACAGCTTGCGGCGTCGGGGTGCGAGGATCGGAAGAAACTGCCGTTCCACCGGATGCTGCTTGACGGGGAACTGCCGCTCACCATCGGCGGCGGCATCGGGCAATCGCGGTTGTGTATGTTGTTGATGCACTGTGCGCACGTCGGAGAGGTGCAGTCGAGCATCTGGGACGAAGAGACGGTGCGCGTCTGCGAAAAAGCAGGCATACCGCTTCTGTAAATGAAATAGATTTGCCGCCCGCAGGGCGGCAGGGAAGCGTGCCGGAAGCGTGCCGCTTCACCCGTTTTCGCGGATAGAGTGAGCAGAAACAACAGCCGCAGTATCCCGCGAATAGGGGTCGCGCCCGCCAAAACGACGGCGGGCGCGACGAAAAGAGCCGCAAAGCCGGATAGAATAACATCTTGTATAGCCCTTCCCCTTGTACATATCATCAATATCCGGCACTACGCCGCCGTTTGTGCTATGTAAAGTACCCGTGCCGCACGGTTTGAAGTTTGTGCGTGTCCCGTACCGATGCCGCCGTAATACCGCCTCGCACCTCCGCAAAACGTTTTCCCGTTTTGCGGAGTAGGGGGTCCGGGGCTGCTCCCCGGCAATCTTTTTTTGACTCCTTTTTTTCTTTTGTAAGAAAAAAAGGAGTTTCTTTTCTTTCTCTTGTGAGAAAAAAGGCGTTTCATATTAAAAATCGACAAAAAATCTTGCAATATCGGAAGAAGTGTGTTATTATATATAGGTATAAAAATATCACTTTCAGAAAGGATACGGTAAACGCAATGGCAAAAGCAAAAACGTTTCGGGGCGGTCTCCACGTCGATAGCGAAAAGAATACGAGCGGTATGCCTATCGTGGAATTTCCGTCGCCGGATATCGTCTCCATACCCATGCAGCAGCATATCGGCGCGCCGGCAACACCCCTCGTGGCAAAGGGCGACCATGTCCGCATCGGCGACGTGATCGGGCGCTTCGATCAGGGACTCTCCTGCCCGGTGCATGCCAGCATTTCCGGCACCGTCAAGGATATCGAGATGCGTCCCTCCTATACGGGCTACGGGAAAACGGCACATATCATTCTGGAAAACGATCATCTGAACGAGGTCTCCGATACGGTAAAACCGTATGACGGCGACGTCTTTTCGGCAAGCACAGAGGATATCGTCGAGCGTGTCAGAAACGCCGGTATCTCCGGTATGGGCGGTGCGGCGTTCCCGACGTATGCCAAGATCCAGTCGGGTATCGGCAAAGCCAAAAAGGTCATCATCAACTGTGCGGAGTGCGAGCCGTATATCACGGCAAACCACAGGCTCATGCTCGAAGAGCCGGAACGTATCGTCGGCGGTGCGCGTATTTTGCGCAAGGCGCTCGGCGTTGACACGGTGCTGTTCGCCGTAGAGGATAACAAAAAGGACGCGGCAGAGGTCTTACATAACGCCGTCGACAAAATCGACGGACTGTCGGTCGTGCTTCTCAAAACCAAATATCCGCAGGGCGATGAGCGTCAGCTCATCTACGCCATCGACGGCATCGAACTGCCGGCCGGGAAACTGCCGGCGGACGTCGGCAGCGTCATCTTCAACGCCGAAACGGCGGCGGCCGTGTACAGCGCCATGACGACGGGAATGCCGCTCGTCTCCCGCGTTGTCACCGTGGACGGCGACGCCATCGAAAAACCGCAGAATATCCGTGCGCCCATCGGCACGTCGTTCGAGGATATTTTCACGTTCTGCGGCGGCACGAAAGAGACGCTTTCCCGCGTCATCAGCGGCGGCCCCATGATGGGCAACGCCCAATGGGATACGGGTGCCGTTGTCATGAAGAACACTTCGGCGATCCTCGTTCTCAGCGACGAAAACAAGGCGCAGAAGGGCGACGTTTCCTTCGGAGCGCTCGGCGCGGATGCGGCGTGCATCCACTGCGGCAGATGCGTGAGCGTGTGCCCGATGCATCTCATGCCCAACTACCTCGCCGCCTACTCCAAGGCGAACGATGAGGAATCGAGCGAGGCGTTCGGCGTCATGTCGTGCGTCGAATGCGGCTGCTGCACCTATACCTGCCCGGCGCGGGTGCCTATCGTTCAGCATATCCGCAATATGAAGTCGCAGATCCAGGTCAAGCGTAAGAAAATGGCGGCGGCCGCCGCCCAGAAAATGTAAGGAGGCGAAGCACAAGTGACGAACGATCTTTCGGAAAAGAAATTTCTCAAAATGAGCGCGTCGCCTCACGGTCACACCCCCATTACGACGCGGTATCTCATGCTCAACGTCCTCATCGCGCTTCTGCCGGCATTCATCTGGTCGATCTATGCGTTCGGCATCCGGGCGCTCATCCTGACCGCCGTGACAACGGCTTCCTGTGTCGTCTTTGAGTACCTCTACCGCAAGCTCATGCATAAGTCCAATACCGTCGGCGATCTTTCGGCGGCGGTCACGGGCGTACTGCTCGCCTTTACGCTTCCGGTCGGCATTCCGCTGTGGATGCCGGTCGTCGGTGCGTTTTTCGCCATCGTCATCGTCAAGCAGTTGTACGGCGGACTCGGCAAGAACGTCGTCAACCCGGCGCTTGCCGCACGCGTTTTCATGTTCATGTCCTTCTCCAAGGCAATGGCGGTCTATCCGGCACCCCATGCGGCAGTCGATGCCGTAGCGGGCGCAACGCCGCTGACCTTCTTGCAGAAAGGCAACCTGCCGGACGTTTCGCTGTTTGATATGTTCATCGGCGATATGCCGGGCTGTATCGGCGAAGTGTCGGCGACGCTCCTTCTGCTCGGCGGTGTGTATCTCGTCATCCGCGGGATCATCACCTGGCACATCCCGGTCTGCTATATCGCAACGGTGGCGCTCGTCACCTTTGCTTTCCCGACGGGCGGCATCGGACACGTCGATTTCATGCTGTATGAGCTGTGTGCCGGCGGACTGATGCTCGGAGCCATTTTCATGGCGACCGACTACGTCACGTCTCCCGCGACCAAATGGGGACGCGTCATCTACGGCGTCGGATGCGGGCTCATCACGGTGTTTATCCGTTATTTCGGCTATCCGGAGGGCGTTTCGTTCGCCATTCTCGTCATGAACCTCTTTACGCTTGTCCTTGATAAGTGGACAAAGCCGGTTCGCTTCGGAGGAGGTGCCAAGAATGCAAAATAACGCAAAAAGCACGTCCGGCGTCGGCAAGACGCTTCTCATCGCCGTCAAGCTCCTCGTCATCTGCGCGCTTGTCGCCGTGCTCGTCGCGGCGGTCAACCTTGTCACGGCGGATAAGATCGTGCTCAATGAGAAAAACTCGACGGCACAGTCGCTGTCCGTCATTTACGAGCCCGACGGGCTTGCCTTTACGGTGGATGAAAACGGAGACTATGCCGTGACGGACGCCGACGGCAACCCGACCGGTACGCTCGAAAACATCACACCCGAAGAGCCGCTCGCGGACATCGACGAGGTCTACGCCATCACGCTTGAAGACGGCAAAACGTTCGGCTACTGCGTCAAAACCACGCCCATGGGCTTCAAGGATGAGGTGACGCTGCTCGTCGCCGTCGATCCGACCTGCGCCGTCAAGGCGGTCAGCGTCATTTCGCTTTCCGAAACGGCGGGCATCGGCGATCAGGTCACGTCGGAGGACTTCCGCGGGCAGTTTGTCGGCAAGATGCCGGGATTTTCGGAAAACCACCTTTCGGACTACATCATTTCCGGTGCGACGCGGACCAGTGAACCGGTCACCGTCGCCATCGACACGGCGCTTCGCCAGATCGAATCTCTGAATAAAGGGGAGGAACAGGCATCATGACGGACAACAAAAAACCGACCATGCTCGCACGGCTCTTTGAAGGGCTGTTCGATCAGAACCCCATCCTCGTGCAGTTGCTCGGCACCTGCCCGACGCTCGCCACCTCGACGTCCTTACAGAACGGTATCGGCATGGGGCTTTCCGCGACGGCGGTGCTCATCTGCTCAAATCTGCTGATATCGCTACTGCGCAAATTTATCCCCAAGGAAGTCCGTATCGCCGCGTACATCGTCATCATTTCCGGCTTCGTGACCTCCATCCAGCTTCTTATCAAAGCCTTTCTCCCGTCTCTTGACGCCTCTCTCGGGCTCTTTATCCCGCTGATCGTCGTCAACTGCATCATTCTTGCCCGTGCCGAAGCGTACGCCTCCAAGAATCCGCCGCTCGACTCCATGCTCGACGGTCTTTTCATGGGGCTCGGCTTTACGTTTGCGCTCGGCGTGCTCGGCACCATCCGTGAAGTCATCGGCAACGGCACCATCTGGGGCATCAATATCACCGGCTCCTTCCCGGGCATCGCCATGTTCACTCAGCCGGCCGGCGCCTTTATCACGCTCGGATGCGTCATCGCCGCCGTTACCGCCATCAAATCGGCGGTGACAGGAAAGGGAGGGAAATCGTAATGGCTTTCATTTCGCTTATCATTTCGTCCATCCTCATCAATAACTATATTTTCTCCCGTTTTCTCGGCATCTGCCCGTTTTTGGGGCTGTCGGAAAAGACCTCGACGGCTGTCGGTATGGGATGCGCCGTCACCTTTGTCATGACGGTGTCGACGGCGGTCACGTGGTGTATGTATCACTTCGTGCTGGTGCCGTTAGGACTTGCTTACTTGCAGACCATCGCGTTTATCCTCATCATTGCGGCGCTTGTCCAGCTCATCGAGATGTTCCTTCGCAAATCGGTGCCGTCGCTCTATGCGGCGCTCGGCATCTACCTGCCGCTCATCACCACCAACTGCGCTATCCTCGGTTCTGCTCTGCTGTGCATCCAGAACGGCTACGATTTTCTCCAATCGGTGGTGTTCAGCTTTGCGTCGGCGCTCGGCTTTACCATGGCGATCGTCATTTTCTCCTTTGTGCGGGCGCGTGTCGCGCTTGCCGAGCCGCCCAAGCCCTTCAAGGGCGTGCCGATGGCACTTGTTACGGCGGGGCTCATCGCTATGGCGTTTTCCGGCTTTTCGAGCATCAAGCTCCCGTTTTGACGAAAGGAGTGGCTGAATAACATGAATCCCATTCTCATCGCATTACTCGTGTTCGCCGTGGTCAGCGGCGTGCTGGGACTTATCCTGGCGTTTGCCAGCCGCCTGTTTGCCGTTAAGACGGATGAGCGCGTGGAAAAGATCACCGAGCTCCTGCCGGGCGCCAACTGCGGCGGTTGCGGCTATACCGGCTGTGCGGCGCTCGCCGAAGCCATCGTCGCGGGCAAAGCGCCCCTCGACGCCTGCAACTCCGTTTCCGAAGTCTCCCTTGCCGGGATCGCGCAGGTCATGGGCGCTACCGAACCTGTCGGGGGACGTAAGCGCTACCGTGCGCAGGTCATGTGTTCGGGTACGCACGATCTCGCCAAGAAAAAGTATATCTATGAGGGCATTTCCGACTGCGCTGCCGCCAACAAGCTCGCCGGCGGCGACAAGCTCTGCCCCAACGGCTGTATCGGGCTCGGCACCTGCAAGGCGGCGTGCAAATTCGACGCCATCCATATCATCAACGGTGTCGCGGCGGTCGATTACGACAAATGCCGTGCCTGCGGCGCCTGCGTGGCGGCGTGCCCCAAGGGCATCATCCGCCTTATCCCGTACGACACCCGCCATTGGGTGGGCTGCCGCAGTACCGATAAGGGACCGGTGACCAAGAGCTATTGCGACGCCGGCTGTATCGGTTGTAAGATGTGCGAAAAGAAGTGCCCTTCGGGCGCCATCAAGGTGACCGATTTCGTGGCGGAGATCAACTACGATCTCTGCACCGGCTGCGGCGAATGCGTTGCCGTCTGCCCGCGTAAGATCATCTGGTCGGACACCACGCAGGAAAAAGAAGGTCTTGTCATTCAACCGACGGTCGATCCGGATCGCGAACAGCCGGAAGCCTGACCGAACGGAAACCAAAAAACAAAAAAGAAAATCACCCCTGCGGCATGAAGATTTGCCGTGGGGGTGATTTTTGCTTAAAAGATTGGTGTAAAATTATGGGGAAAGGGGAATCAATACGTAAACATCTGGGCGAAGTACAGTGTGCCGCCCGCCGAATAGACGCCGACGCCGAGGCGTGTGAAGGACGCGTTTAAGATGTTGGCGCGATGTCCGTCGGAGTTCATCCATGCCGTCATGACTTCCTCGGCGTCCGACTGCCCGTAGGCGATGTTTTCACCGGCGCCGCGATAGGAAATGCCGCGCTCTCCGAGAACGCTGAAACAGGACGTGCCGTCGGGACGGGTATGCGAGAAGGACGTGCGGATCTCTTTGGCACGCACCTGCGCCGCTCCGCACAGATCGTCGTCAAGCGTGACGGCGGAAAGCCCTGCGGAAGCGCGGTACTGATTGACGAGCGTCAGGATCTCACCGACGGTGCCCGTCGCATGGCGGGATTCCTGCTTTTCGGGGACTTCCGGCTTTACCGGTGTTTCCGGGATTTCCGGTTTTACCGGGGTTTCCGGCTTTTCCGGCACAACGGGCGTTTCGCAGCCCCAGCACGGCTCGTCCTGTTCGTTTTTCTCACAGTCCGGGCATGCCGGCTCTTTTTCTTGCGGCTCACCGCAGTCCTCACACGGTTTTTTTGCCGCGGAGAATTTCTCGAACAGCCCGTCGAGAAGCGCGTTCAGCGTATCCCGGCGGATGTTTTCGGGCTCTTTGCCGATCAGCTCGCCGAGCTTGTTTTCAAGGAGCGTGCCGAGCAGTTTCTTTGCCGGACAGCCCTCCTCCTCTTCGATACTCACCTCCACCTTGTTTTTTACACCGTTCAGAATGTCAGAAATCAAGATGTCCTTCACACACAAGGCATTGGCGCTTAACGGAAGCGCTGCCAGTGTTAAGGACGCGATGAAAGCAATGGCTGCTTTTCTTGCTTTTTGCTTATTCATCCTCATCTCTCCTTTCTGACAACAGTATACCTGCTCTGTCGGTTTTTGGCAAGGCAAAGGATATGGAAAAAACACCGGACTTTGGTAAAAAGCCCGGCGTTTTTCCATGTGCTGCCCGCGTTTCCGGTTATTGGACGGATCTATCAGCCGCAGAAGCAGCAGAGTATGATGACTGCGATGAGAATGATGAGCCAGATGTTGTTATCATCAAACGCATTCCCCAGACAACCTGCCATGAATACTCCTCCTTGTATATGGATTGACGGCGTATGTCCCGTGTTTCTGTCGCCTGCCGTCTGTTGTATTGTATGTTTGCCCCGAAAAAGTGTGCAGTGCATTTTACGGGCGTCCCGTTTCCCGCGGCGATGGGCGAGCGACCTTCGGATTTTCACCGATCGGCGATTTCGGCATACCATGATAACAAGCGGAAAACATATCCGGAAAGGAAGGTCATGGACATGAGTTATCGCACCTATCGGGAGCAGATCAATGATCCCGCCAACCATGCGGCGCATTATTTTGCGGCAGGCAACACGGAAAACGGCTTTGTGAGCAGTTTTGAAAGCGTGTTCGACCGCAGGGGATTAGACCGCATCTACATTCTGAAAGGCGGTCCCGGCGTCGGCAAGAGCACGCTGATGACCAAGACCGCGCTTAACGCCGAACGGCGGGGGAAAGAGGTCTTATACTATCACTGTTCCTCGGACCCCGCCTCTCTCGACGGCATTCTCATCCCCGAAGAGGGGATGGCGGTGGTGGACGGCACGGCGCCGCACGTTTTCGATCCCGTCTGTGCGGGGGTGAAGGAGATCATCGTCGATCTCGGAGCGGCGTGGGATCTGAACGCGCTTGCCGTACATAGAGAGGAGATCTTACGCTTATCCGAAAAGAAGCAAGCGGAATATCGGCGTGCCTACCGCTATTTTAAGGCGGCGGGCGCTCTGCGGCAGGAGAGGCGGAGCCTTTCGGAGGACTGTCTGCTGCGCGAAAAGATGAAAGCGGCGGCGGCACGCTTTTTTGCATCGCGCATCGGTAAACCGCTCTGTACGGGGGAAAGCAACGAGACGGTGAATCTGCTGTCCGCCAACTCACGCGACGGACGCGTCCGGTTTTTCACGCCCGAAAAACAGGCGGAAACGCTTGTTTTCATCAAGGATGCCAAAGGCACGGCGGCCGCCTTTTTAGAGGAACTGCGCAAGCGGGCGCTTTCGGGCGGCGTGCCGTTCTGCCGGGGTGCCGACGCGCTGGAACAGACCGAGACGGAATGTCTGTATTTCCCGGAAAAGAAGGTCTGCGTCAGTTTATACGACGATAATTTCTGCTGTGCGCTCGATCGGGCGCATAAGGCGTACGGCATTCTCAATATGAGCCGTTTTCTGGACAGAGAAGCGTTTCGCGGGGTACGGACGCGGTATCGGTTTGCGGCGCAGTGCGAAAAGGAACTGCTTGCGGAGGGGTATGCGTCGCTTGCCGCGGCGGGTGACTACCATGCGTCGATCGAAAAGCTATACGGCGAAGCGACCGATTACGGCAGGGTGCAGAAAGTGGTATTAAAATAATTAAAATAACGGAAGCCTTCGGGAAGCGTCAGCTTCC
>JAZRVE010000100.1:0-11250 GCA_045598975.1 Eubacteriales bacterium | reverse complement strand
AGGCCGTCGCCGCAGGGCAGTTTACGATCATCTCCGAGTCCGGCGAGGCAGCCCCCGAGGTAGAAGCGAAGATACAGGCACGTCAGGAGGCGAAGCAAGCTAAGAACTTTGCCGAAGCCGACCGCATCCGCGACGAGCTTGCCGCCATGGGCATCATCGTCGAGGACACGCCGCAGGGACCGAAATGGAAACGCAAATGACAGATTTCCGTCTCTTTTCCCACAAGCCGGAGGAATACGGCATTTTGGAGCTCGCCTTTCTCGGCGACGCCGTCATAGAGATACTTGCCCGCGAAACGGTCATGCACACCATAGGCAAAACGCATCCGGGGAAGCTTGTCACGCTGACGCGCTCCTACGTCACCTGCGAAGCGCAGAGCGACGCCGTCGAGCGTATCCTGCCGCATCTTACCGAAGCGGAGGAAGCCGTTTTCCGCCGCGGCAGAAACGCCAAGACGCACTACGCGCCGCATCACGGCGATCTCATTCAGTACAAGCGTGCAACGGGCTTGGAAGCCTTGTTCGGGCATCTGTATCTGTCGGGCGTATCCGAACGGATGCATGAGCTCTTTTGCATAGCCTATCCCGCTGATTTTCTCGTCACAGAAGGAGAATGACTCACATGGATAAACTGTTTTCCCTGTTCAAGCAAATCGAAAGTACCCCTGCCGCCCCGACGGGTGCCGTATCCTTTCTTATCGTCGGACTCGGCAATTACGGCGACAACTACAAAAACACCCGCCACAATGCCGGTTTTCTCGCACTCGGCGATCTTGCCGAAAGCATGAACGTCACCATCAACAAAGGAAAATTTCATTCACTCGTCGCAGAGGCAACGCTTGCCGACCGCCGCGTCCTCCTGATGCTTCCGCAGACGCTCATGAACAATTCCGGCATCGCCGTCAAAGAGGCGCTTGATTTTTATAAGCTTACGCCCGATGATTTTGTCGTCCTGCACGACGATATTTCCCTGCCATGCGGAAGAATACGCATCAGACCGAGCGGCAGTGCCGGCGGTCACAACGGATTAAAATCCATTATCGAGCACGTCGGAAGCGACAAGTTCAAGCGCATCAAGATCGGCGTCGGCGAAAAGCCGCACCCCGAAATGGATCTTGCCGAATGGGTGCTGTCGGCGTTTTCGGACGACGAAAAGAAAGCCATGGCAAGCCGTTATCCCGACATCCGGGAAGCGGTAAAACTTATTCTTTCCGGAAATATCGAAGACGCCATGAACCGCTGTAACGGAAGCGCTCCTGCCGCGCAGTGAGGTGTCCATGAACACGTTTTTGACCGCCAAAAACAAAGCAAGACAGCTCTTTCGCAAACGGTTTTACCGATATCTGATCGCCGTCCTGCTGATTCCGATATTCGTAATTTCTCTGAGCTCCGCCTTTTGGGCGCTTGAAGACTGCTTTCTGCTCATCACCGGTATGGGCGAAGAACTGTACGCGGCATTTTCGGTTTTGGAAACGTTACTTCACGTTTTTCTCGTCTGTCCGCTGTTCTACGGTTGTGCGCTCTTCTTTGCCGAAGCCGCGGAAAACGGACAGACGCCCGATCTTGGTTGTCTGTTTGCCGCCTTTGCGTCTCCCGAAACATATGCCCGTTCTTTTCGGCTGCTGTATGCCGTACTGTGGCGCTTTCTGCTTACTTTCGCCGTGCCGCTGTGCCTCGTCTTTCAGTGGGAAAATTATCTGTTCGACAGATCGGTCGTTCCGTTTACTTTTTCGCTGTTTTCTTATGATATGACGTACACGCTCCTTTGCGCCGCCGTCATCCTCGCGGCATTTCTTGCGTTTGCCGTGTTTTCGCGCTTTATTCCGGGCATCTGTTATACCGTTACCATGCCCCGTCTTTCGGTATCCCGCTGTTTCATGACCGGGACTGTCGCGCTGTTCGGTAAAAAAACCAAACTCTTTTTCGCCTGCTTTTCCTTTTTTCCGCTCTATCTGCTCACGTTTCTCACGTTCGGGCTTTCGCTCCTGATTTATACGCTCCCGCTCATTTTGCTGACCTTATTCTGCTACGCTTCCACACTGCAAATCAATTCGCAACTATAAGAAAGAAGGATATAAATGAAAGAAAAATACTATCTGACGACCGCCATCCCCTATACGTCGCGCAAGCCGCACATCGGCAACACCTACGAGCTGATCCTCACCGACTGCATCGCCCGTTATAAAAGAATGTGCGGGTACGACGTCTTCATGCTGACGGGCGCCGACGAACACGGCCTCAAAATCGAGCAGGCGGCAAAGGACGCCGGCATCTCGCCCAAACAGTACGTTGACGGCATCACGGACGAAATGAAAGCCATCTGGAAAAAGATGAATATCAGCTATGACAAATTCATCCGCACAACGGACGATTACCACGTCAAAGCCGTTCAGAAAATTTTCAAAAAGCTCTACGAACAGGGCGATATCTATAAAGGTGAATATGAAGGCTGGTATTGCACCCCCTGCGAATCCTTCTGGACGGAAACGCAGGCACAGGACGGCAAATGCCCCGACTGCGGCCGCCCGGTCGAGCGTGCCAAGGAAGCCGCCTATTTCTTAAAGCTGTCCAAGTACCAAAAGAAGCTCGAAGACTATATCGAATCGCACCCCGACTTCATCACGCCGGAAGCCCGCAAGAAGGAAATGATCAACAACTTCATCAAGCCCGGCGTGCAGGATCTGTGCGTTTCGCGCTCTACCTTCACATGGGGCGTTCCGGTGGAATTTGACCCCGGTCACGTCATCTACGTCTGGATCGACGCGCTTTCCAACTATATCACGGCGCTCGATTACGCGGTAGACGAAAAGGGCGAGCTGTACAGGAAAAACTGGCCTGCCGATCTGCAAATCATCGGCAAGGATATCTTGCGCTTCCATACCATTTACTGGCCGGTCATCCTCATGGCACTCGGCGAGCCGCTTCCCAAGCAGATATTCGGGCATCCGTGGTTGCTTTCCGGCATGGACAAGATGTCCAAATCCCGCGGCAACGTCATGTATGCCGATTACCTTGCCGATCTGCTCGGTACAGACGCCGTGCGGTACTACGTGCTTGCCGAAATGCCCTTCTTGAACGACGGCAGTATCACCTACGAGATGCTCGTCTCCAAGATCAACACCGATCTTGTCAACACGCTCGGCAATCTTGTCAACCGTACCGTCGCCATGGTCAACAAGTATTTTGACGGCGTGCTTCCGCCGCGCGACACTGTCGCTTCTCCCGACGATGACGTTGTTTCCGTGCTGACGGAGGGATTCAAAAAGACTACTTCCCTTCTCGAATCACTCCACGTTGCCGACGCCGCCGACGAGATCATGCAGATGCTGCGCCGTCTCAACAAATATATCGACGAGACTACGCCGTGGACTCTCGCCAAGGACGAAGCAAACAAATCCCGCCTCGGCACTGTGCTCTATACTCTTGTAGAAGGTATCCGCATCTGCGGCAATATGCTCTGCCCGTTTATTCCGGAAGCGGCAGAACGCATCATGGATCAGCTCAATCATCCGGAAAACGCGGAAAAAGTGACCGTTTCCGCATGGAAAGACGCCGAAACCTTCGGAAAAGCATATCCGGACGGCTTTCGTGTCAATCCCGCTCCCACGCCGCTGTTTATGCGCATCGACGAAAAAGAGTTTATGGCGAAGCTGGAAGAAGACCGCAAGAAGGCGGAAAAGGAAGCGCAGAAGCAGGAAAAATCCGAAGACAAGGCTGAAAACACCGTGACGGAGATCGCCATCGACGATTTCGCCAAGGTACGGCTTATTGCCGGAGAGATTCTTTCTGCGGAGCCGGTCGAAAAATCCGATAAGCTCTTGAAACTCATGATAAACGACGGAACCGAAACCCGTCAGGTCGTTTCCGGCATTGCCAAAAACTATACACCCGCGGAACTGACCGGCAAAAAGATCATTCTTGTCGGCAACCTCAAAAGCGCCGTTCTGCGCGGCGTCGAAAGCCGCGGCATGATCCTTGCCGCCGACAGCAAGGAAGGACCGAAGGTCGTCTTCCTTGACGCATCGACAGTCCCCGGCACGGTCATCCGTTAAGTATGCGTTTATTCGATTCACACGCGCACTACGACGATGCCCGCTTTGACGACTGCCGCGAGCAGGTGCTTTCGGAAGTCCTTGCCGCAGGTGTCGAGCGCATTGTCAATCCCGCGTCGAATTTGGTGTCAAGCGACGCCGCCGTCCTGCTTGCCAAAACGCATCCCGCTGTCTATGCGGCGGTCGGCGTGCATCCGTCGGATGCGGCGGCGGACTGTCGTGACTCTGCCTATCTGACGCAACTGCGCACGCTGTACGAAGAAAACGAAAAAGTCGCGGCGATCGGCGAGATCGGGCTCGACTACTACTACGGCAAGGACGACAAGGATATTCAGCTTCGCGTTTTCCGCGAGCAGATGGCACTTGCCGCTTCCCTCGGTGCGCCCGTCATCATACACGATCGCGACGCACACGCCGACACACTCGACGTACTTGCGGATTTTCCGAACGTCACCTGCGTGGTTCACAGCTTTTCCGGCTCTGTCGAAATGGCAAAGGAAATAGTGAAAAACGGGCATTATTTCTCTGTAAACGGCGTACTGACCTTCAAACACGCCCGCAAAACCGTGGAACTGCTCGAACGCATCGACGAGCTTCCCTCATACGCCATCGAACATATTCTGCTTGAAACCGACTGCCCCTATCTTGCCCCCGAGCCTTTTCGCGGACGGCTCAACCGATCCGATTACATGGTTTATACCGCACAAAAGGCAGCGTCGGTGCTCGGCATGACAGCCGAAGAATTTGCGGACGTCACCTATCGCAATGCCTGCCGCTTTTATCGTCTTGACGACAAAGCAAAGGAGGAATGACCTTGAAAACCGTTCTCATCACCGGCTCTTCCCGCGGCATCGGTGCCGCCTGTGCCCGTGCCTTTGCCGCCGATCGGTATAACGTCGTGCTCAACTGCCGCTCGTCGCTTGACAAAGCCAAAGCCCTGCAAAAAGAACTTAACGAGCTGTACGGCTGTGCCGCCATCGTCTGCAAGGCTGACGTTTCGCAGCCGGAGGAAGTGGAGTCGCTCTTTTCACAGGCGGAAGAAGCATTCGGTCGCGTGGACGTCCTTGTCAATAATGCCGGCATTTCCAAAATCAAAGTGATAAACGACGTCACGCCCGCCGAATGGGACGATCTCTTTGCCGTCAACACAAAATCGGCGTATTTATGTGCCAAACGAGCCGTTTCCGGTTTTCTGCAAAATCATTGGGGACGCATTATCAATATTTCTTCCTTTTGGGGGATTGTCGGCGCCTCCTGCGAAGTGCCGTACAGCGCATCCAAAGCGGCTCTTATCGGCTTCACCAAATCTCTTGCCAAGGAACTTGCTCCCGCAGGCGTCACCGTTAATGCCGTCGCACCCGGCTTTATCGACACCGATATGAACGCTACACTTTCGGACGAAGAGCGCCGCGCTTTTCTTGCCGAAGTCCCCGTTTCCCGTTCCGGAACGCCTATGGAAGTGGCGCAGACCGTCAGATTTTTTGCCTCCGAGGATGCCGGATACATCACAGGACAGACACTCGCCGTTGACGGCGGGTATACGGCGTAAGCGCAAATATAGAAGAATCGTCGCATCGGAACGTTTTTTGTTAACGGATTTTAGCAGTTTTGACGATAAATATTAAGAATGTGAAAATTCTGATAATCTCTCTTGCAAAATTGCTTAATATGTATTAAAATACTGTTGTATGGGAAAAATAACCATAAAATAAATTTAACGGAGGAATTCATCATGTCAGTCAAGGTTGCCATCAACGGCTTCGGTCGTATCGGTCGTCTCGCATTCCGTCAGATGTTCGGTGCGGCAGGTTACGAAGTCGTCGCCATCAATGACCTCACCAGCCCCAAAATGCTCGCTCATCTTCTCAAATACGATACCGCTCAGGGTAACTACGTGGCACAGGGCCACACCGTTACCTCCAAGGAGCCCGTTATGGCTGAAGACGGCAAGACCGTCGTCACCCCCGGTTCCATCACGGTAGACGGCAAGGAAATCACCATCTACGCTATGCCGAAGGCAGCAGATCTGCCGTGGGGCGAGATCGGTGTTGATGTCGTTCTCGAATGCACCGGCTTCTACTGCTCCAAGGACAAGGCAATGGCTCACATCGACGCAGGCGCTAAGAAGGTCGTTATTTCGGCTCCTGCAGGCAATGATCTGCCCACCATCGTTTACAGTGTCAACGAAAAGACGCTCACCAAGGATGACAAGATCATTTCCGCCGCATCCTGCACCACCAACTGCCTTGCTCCCATGGCAAAGGCTCTCAACAACTACGCACCCATCGTCAGCGGTATCATGACCACCGTTCATGCATACACCGGCGACCAGATGGTGCTCGACGGCCCGCACAGAAAAGGCGATCTCCGCCGTGCAAGAGCTGCCGCTCAGAACATCGTTCCGAACTCCACCGGCGCCGCAAAGGCAATCGGTCTTGTCATTCCGGAACTCAACGGCAAGCTCATCGGCTCCGCTCAGCGTGTTCCGACCTGCACCGGTTCCACCACCATCCTCGTTGCCGTTGTTAAGGGCAAGGACATCACGGTCGACGGCATCAATGCCGCAATGAAGGCTGCCGCTAACGAATCGTTCGGCTACAACGAAGACCTCATCGTTTCTTCCGACGTCATCGGTATGCGTTTCGGCTCTCTCTTCGATGCAACGCAGACCATGCTCACCAAGATCGACGACGACACCTATCAGGTACAGGTCGTTTCGTGGTACGACAACGAAAACTCCTACACCAGCCAGATGGTGCGCACCATCAAGTACTTCGCAGAACTCAACTGATTGCGAACGAAATGCAAAGTTCCCACCTACACGGTGGGAACTTTTTTTATATCATGCCGCGGAAAAAACGAGCGGAACTCTTCGCTTCTTCCCCAGACAAGAAAAATCAGCAGATTGACGCAAAGTAAGCAGGCGGCGCCTTTTTGAAGAAGGCACAAAACGGAACCGTCCGGCAAAAAGCGAACGGCCCCAGCCGAGAGCATCGCCGTCGCGGCGCCCGACAGCACAAGGAAGGCGTAACGGAGATAAAAACCGTTTGCTTTTGATGAAAAGCCGTACCGGAACAGCAGATACGGCTCGGCAGGGAACGCGACGAGAAGCGTCGAGAGAAACGTGCCCGCAAAGACGCCCGCCATGCCGAACTTTCGCACAAAAATGAGCGACAGTACAAGATTGAGGATGCCTCTTGCGAGATAGACATATTTAGTTTCGGAGAATACGCCATACGTTTCCAGATAGATCTGTATCGGATCGCGGATATAGGAAAGATAAAAGCACAACAGCATGATAACGGTCTCCGTTTCACCGAAGCACATGGCGTCGCCGAGCCATAGACGAAGGATCGGGCGGATGAGCGCCAGAAGCAGAGCACCGGCATTTGTCACCAGCACGAAATTGAGAAACAGCAGTCGTTTCAGAACGCCTATCCCCTTCTCCACGGAAGACGTCGCGCCGACGTTGCCGACGCTTGCGGAGCAGGCACGAACGGTCAGCGCGATAAAACTTCCGAGCGAGCCGACAATCAGCGAATAATTGGAAAATACGCCCATCTGTGCAAGCCCGAGCTGTGAAGAGATCAGAATGCTGTCGGTGGAATTGTTGATGACCGCACCGATGCGGTGTACAAACAGGGCTCCGGTATTATGACGGATCTTTTCTTTCAGATGCGGCTTCGGCTTTTGCGCATTTCGGGTAAGATACGGATAGTGCTTTCCGGCATAGCGGTGCAGTGCCGCCCCCTCCATAACGGAAAAGCCTACGCGCAAGAGGATATATGCGATATAACTGCGAAAGCACACAAGCGCGGCGATCTGTGCAAGCGTCATGGCAAACAGCGAAGCCGTTCGGATATTCATGACGACGTAGGCACGCTGATCGCAGACGATGAGCATTCGCCGCGGTGCGAACAGATAGGACAGCGACTGATGCAGAGCAAACAGCAGATAGATCAGCCGGTAATGCGGGATATGCACGATGTCGGAAAAGCAGGTCGGCAAAAAAGGCATAAAGGCCATCGCCGCCGTAAACGAAACAATGGCAACGATGCGGTATATTCTTGAAAGAAAAGCAACGAGCGATGCCGTCTCTGCGCCGTTTCCATCGGCAAGAGGCTTATACAGTGCCTGCGAGACGGCTTCTCCGACGCCGAGCTCACACAGTGACAGCACGCCGAAAATGTTGCCGAACATCCCGCCGAGCCCTAAATACTCCCTGCTTAATACCGACACGAAAACACTGCGGGAGGCAAAACTGCATACGAATGCCGCGATCCTGTTGATGAAGGAACACTGCGCGTTTACTCTTGTATAATGGGTTCGGGATTTATTCATACGCCCTCTTATCGGTCTTGCACAAACGTGAAAGTCACGCCGCTGTAATAATGATTCAGTATTTCAAAAAAGTCCGCTCCGTTCTCCGCCATGGCGTCTGCCCCGTGTTGGCTGAGCCCGACGCCGTGTCCGTATCCGTAGCAGGTAACGGTATACGTATCGCCGCCGTCTGTCACGGTAAACGTCGGCGAACGCAAGGAAAGCGCATTCTGTATGTTGCGAGCCGAGAGGGTTTTCGTGCCGTCGGAAGCGTATTTTACATAGCCGTCCGTGCCGGAAAGAAAGGTTATCTCTTTTTCGTCAAGTTCCAAAAGCATACAGACGTCGGCATGAGAAAACGAATATTCCTGTTTTGTCACGTCGGGGTCTTCCATGGCGGCAACGGGAATGAGATAGGAAAGGCTTCCGCCCCACACGTCGGCGCTCGACTGCGTCATACCGACGCTTGACGCATGAAACGCCGCAAGAATGGGTTGGCTTTCGCACGTCAGAATGATGCCGCGCGTGGCTTCGACCGCCTGTTTTGCCTTGGTATAATCATAAGAGACGCGGGAAACGTCCACGAAGCTCTGACAGTGACGGCTGTCGGTACACACGTCGGCGTCGGCGTGCTTATCGGTTTCCACAAGCGCACAACGAACGGCAAAGGTACGGATGGCGATCGCCTGCGCCATGAGCGCCTGCATATGAAAGCTCTGCGGCATCTCACCGAGCAGAACGCCGAGGGTATACGCTTCTATGTCCATCGGCACCGTCTCACCCGTCGAGGCGTTTTTCACATAAACGGTGCCGGATGGCAAAACGATACGAGAATAGTCATTAATATTTGCATTTTTCTGATTTTCATTATTCATTTTTTCGATGTTGTCTTGACCGTTTTCCTTCTTTCCTCCGGATGACGGCAACATCTGATAGAGCGTTGTGCCGTCTGACACGGCGGCAGAATGATACTGTGGCACAAAATTCTCGTTCCATATTGCCTGCGACACGAGAATGCTCGCGGCAAGCACGAGTGTTGAGCCCGACAGGGAAGCGGCGGCCTTAAAAAACGGGGTGAAAAAGATTTTTTGCATAATTTTAATTTCCCTCTTGCATTTTTGAAAAGTTTGTGTTATACTTGTCACAATATTTCAAATACCGTTCGACATCACATCCTATGAGAAAGGAACTCTCTTTATGAACAGCAACACAAGTTATCCCGAAACTCTTCTGCAACTGACCGATATGTGCCGCGAGAATTACAAGATTCCCGAAAAGGTCTTCGCCAATGCCAACGTCAAGCGTGGTCTTCGCAATGCCGACGGCTCCGGCGTCGTCGCCGGCGCCACCAACCTCGGTCTCGTCCACGGCTACGTCCTTTACGAAGGCGAAAAGCGCCCCGACGTCGGCAAACTGTTCTATCGCGGCTACGACGTCGAGAATCTTATAGACGGTTACGTGAAGGAAAACCGGTACGGCTTTGAGGAATGCGCCTTTACCCTGCTTTTCGGCAATCTGCCGACGGAAGAGCAACTGAACGCCTTTCGTGAACTGATTTCCGAAAACTCCACGCTTCCTTTTAATTTTACCGAAGACGTCATCATGCGCTGCCCTTCCCCCAACATCATGAACAAGTTGCAAACGGGAATCGTTTCGCTGTATTCCTACGACGAGAGCCCGGAGGACTATTCCCTCGAAAATCAGCTCCGTCAGAGTATTCAGCTCATTGCCCGGCTGCCTGTCATTGCCGCACACGCTTATTCTGTCAAAAAGCACATCTTTGAAAACGACAGTCTGCTTCTGCACCGTCCGCTGCCCGGTCTTTCCTGCGCGCAGAATTTCATGCGCATCATCGGAAACGATGTCAGCTTTGATGAGAACGAAGCCCGGCTTCTCGATCTGTGTCTCGTCCTGCACGCCGAGCACGGCGGCGGTAACAACTCTACCTTTGCCTGCCGCGTGCTGTCCTCCGCCAATACCGACATTTATTCCAGCATATCCGCCGCAGTCGGCTCTCTCAAAGGCTCCCGTCACGGCGGTGCCAACATCAAGGTGGACAATATGTTCTCCGAGATCAAAGAAAACGTCAAGGATTGGACGGACGACGAGGAAATCAAAGCCTATCTCACCAAGATACTCAACAAGCAGGCAGGCGACGGAAGCGGTCTTATCTACGGCATGGGACACGCCATCTACACCCTTTCCGATCCGCGCGCCGTCATTCTCAAAAAGTATGCCGCCGACCTTGCCGAAAAGAAGGGCTTCAAAGAAGAGTTCGATCTTCTCAAAAGCATCGAGCGCCTTTCTCCCGACGTTTTCAGCGCCGTCACGGGAAAAGACAAATATATGTGTGCTAACGTCGATATGTACTCGGGGCTCGTCTACCGTATGCTCGGCATCCCGACCGATCTCTTCACGCCGCTGTTCGCGACCGCCCGTGTTGCCGGCTGGTGCGCGCACCGCATCGAGGAGATTCTCACCGGTTCCAAGATCATGCGTCCCGCCTACAAGACAAACTACTACGTCCGCGATTACGTACCGATAAGCAAGCGGTAATGTCAGAATGCACAATTCCGTCATTTTTCCTTTGGCAAAACTGCCGTATTTGAAAAATGCGCGGTTGTATTCACAAATTGTTGTTGACTTTTCCGCTTTGATTGTGTATCATTAGTATAGCGAGAACAAAATTTTAGAAAAGGGGCAATTATTATGTTCAAGATTTTCGCAGGTCTGAAAGGTTCCGGAAAAACCAAAAAGCTCATTGAGATGGTCAATGCGGCACAGGCTTCCACCAAAGGAAACGTCGTCTGCATCGAGTCCGGAACGAATTTGATCCACGAGATCAACACACAGACACGCCTTATCAATATTTCCGAATA